>NZ_JBVIKC010000039.1:0-82518 GCF_055581065.1 Streptomyces sp. NPDC031479 | reverse complement strand
GTCCTGAGCGCTGCGCGCTCAGGAGAGAACCGCCTCGCTGCGCTCGACGGGCTCGGCTTCGCCGAGCCAGGGCCGGCCCTTCGGGCCGGGGGTCCTGCGCTTCGCTCCGGACAAGGTTCGGGGGCCTCGCTTCGCTCGGTCCCCGAACGGGCCGCTCCGCGGCCCTGAGTGACCCCGTTTCACGGGGTCCGGGCCCAGCCCGTTGGGCGGGGCCGCTCCGCTCCCCCACCCAGAGCCCTTCCGGCTGCGCCTCCAGGGTTAGCCCGCTCCGCGGGCCTCAGCAGCAGAGCAGGCGGGAGCCTGGCTCTGGCCGACTGGCATTGGCTCGGACCAGGGCCCACAACCGCACACCCACCATCACGGGGCCGGCCCTTCGGGCCGGAGTCCTGCGCTTCGCTACGAGCCAGGATGACCCGGTTTCACAGAGTCCAGGCACACAGCCCGTTCGGGGCTGCTTGCTCCCAACCCTGGGGAGCAAGCAGCCCCCTTCCCTGCTACGGGTGGTTGCTGATGGTTCCGGCCTGAACGGTGACGGCTCCGCTATCGAGGGAGGCCACACCGCCAATCGCGAAACCGAAGACGGCCACAGCCGTGGCCACGAATGCAGCAACTCGCTTGGACACAGTCATGATTCCTCCATCTAGTCCGACCCCACGGCCGGCTCTTGGCCCGATCATGACATACGCAGCCACGCCCATCACGTCATCAGCCTGGCTACCTTCGCTTCATTTACTATCATGGATAGACTCTGGGATCTTGGTCATCAACCCATGCACGACCCTCGACACCTCGCGTGTTGTCGGCAAACAGTGAAACTGCGCAGTGCTCAGCCAACCTGCACAACCCCAGGTCAGAAGCATGACACCTGCTCAGATTCACTTGTCCAGCTCAACTCATCCTGATGACACCACCTGCGCCGCAACGCACTGTCCCCACACGCCGCACCTCGCCGGCCTGAACAGCCCAAAACCAAGCGCTGCCAGGAGGGACACCAACTGCGGCGTCGCAGACAGCGAAGTCGCCCCTCGATCTACAGCTAAGGCCTGTCCCGCAAACGATCTCCGTCTCAGGGCAGTCGCGGGTAGGCGGGGTGATCGGCGTAGGGTGAGGCGAGGTCGAGCAGGTCGTCGCATGGCCAGGTGTCACCGTCGTACTGGCAGTCATCGCGGTTGTCCCACGGCAGTTCGGGGTCGCCGGTGGCCGGACTGAGTACATGGCGGGAGAGAACGCGTCGCTTGGCTTCGACCTCCCGCAGAACACGAGCCGGGTCGTGCAGCGCGACGTGCAGGGCCATCGTGGGATGGAAGCCGGAGAGTTCTCCTTGGCAGAAGTCGACCGTGTGCCCGTGAGCGGTCCACTCCCCACAGCCGTCACTGTCGCTGCGTCGGGCCAGGTCGGCCTCCTCGTCCAGCCGTGCGTGGAGGAACTCCACAAGGTCTTGGCTCATGAGGTCATCCTGAACGATGCATGAGGCCCGGTCGCCTAATTCCATACTGTGGGCAGGGCCCGGCTGGCAGGCCCGGCAACTGGAATGATCTTGCTGTGGCTGGTGTGATCACGGCGTCCGAGCCGTCCTGGACAGCCCTGTTCTCCGGGCTGAGCCCTCGCGCCTTCGGCAAGTTGGTGACGGTGCTGCGGCGCCAGGGTGCGGACGCGGTCCGCAGGGGCCGGCCGTGGAGCCTTCCGCTGGAGGACCGGGCCCTGCTCGTCGCGGCGTACTGGCGCACGAACCTGACCATGCGCCAGCTCGCCCCGCTGTTCGGGATCTCGAAGTCGGCGGCGGACCGAATCATCGACAACCTCGGGCCGATACTCGCCCTCCAGCCCCGCAAGCGGTTCGCCAAGGGCACCGTGCTCATCGTGATGGTATCGGAGTCTGCCGCGGTCGATCACGCCCGCCTTCAGCCAGCCGCGGATCAGATCCCTGGCGGGGAACTGACCGAGCATGGTCATGAGGTGGTTGTGGTCGATGCGGTCGAATGTCGCCGACAGGTCCGCATCCAGGACTCACAGACGCTTCGGGTTCCTGCCCTTCACCGTCCAGAAGATCGCGGATATTGCGTCCTGGCAGCTGCGGCCGGGCCTGAATCCATAGGACCTCGGCTCGAACCGCGCTTCCCACTCGGGCTCCAGCACGTTCTTCACGCGGGCCTGGAGAACCCGGTCACGGATGACCGGGATGCCGAGCGGTCGCTGTTTCCCGTTGCTCTTGGGGATGAACGACCGATGGATCTCGGCCGCCAAGGCGCCTCTCGCCTTCGGCGTGAGGGCCCGTTCCCCGTCGATGCCAGCGGTCATGCGACCACTGCTCTGCTGCGTCACCCGCTTCACGCTGACCAGCGTGTTGCTGCGGTTCCGCAGCATGAGTTTCTGCAAGTTGCGGACCTTCTTGAGGTCCCCGTCCTGCGCCGCCTTGAAGATCCTCTGCCTCAGCCGCCGTACATTCTCCTCGCAGGTGGCCCAGTCGATACCGTGCCAGTCGAGTAAGTCGCCCTCGGGTCCGTTCACCGCAGGCGAGGGCGTCACGACAGGTGCCGTGATCTCCATGTTCGCCTTCGGTGTCTAACTTGTCCCTCGGTTCCGGCTTCCTTGCAGTGGTGATTTCAAAGGCTCACCTGATCCACGTGGGCGCCCTTTCGGGCCGGGCCACCAGGTCCCGTATCCGGCGAGTTATGCGAGAGCGGGTGAAGGTCCCGATCTCCCGGTTTCCTCTGGCCTTTCGGCCTGCCGGCCTTCGCTTCTTGGATCTTCCTTCTCCCGGCGAGGACTTCAACCTCCCTTGCGGTCGGCCTACCAAGCCAGTGGCTTGGACCCCGTCGGGGTTTCCACGTTCCGCACCAGTAAGACGCGACTGGGGTGGGCGCCCCCTCTACCCCGGAACCAGCGGTGTCCTCCCTCCGGGCTCAGTTACCCGAAGGTCGCTTGGTGCCTCACAGCACCGGGTCCTGTGACCGCCGCCAACACGCCATCGACGCGGTCTTAAAGTCACGAGGCATCATCAAGGGTTCACTTGCGCTTCGCCCGTCCAGCCTTCCCCTCGCCTGTTGCACCCCGATGGCCGGGACGCTCTTGGGCTTGAACACTCCGCTTCACACCCCGCCGTTACCAGCGACGCATGGGAGCGCGGGGACGGGCCTTGGACACTGACCCGAAGTTCAGCCGATCGATACCTCCTTCACGTGGCTGGACTTACTTACCTGGAGCGACTTCGTGTCGCACACTGAGCGCTTCACCTGGCGGGATTCGCCGGCTGGTGCACTCATGCGGACCCATCCGCCGCCACGATCTCTCCTGGTGGCCATCCCGTCGGCGGAGGCTGGGGGTGCGTTGTCGGCCGAGCTCAGTTGGTGTGAGCGGGTCGCGAGTCAGGCAGGGTGTTGGCTGGCCAGAGGCTGTCGGGGAAGGCGGCGTCGTCGGAGTCGGTGTCGGGCATGAGGGTGGTGAGCATCTGCTGGGCCGTCTTGGCGTTGTCGGTGGCGCGGGGCAGCATGACGCTTTCGTAGGCGTCGAGGGCCTGGGCGATGGTGGGGTGGTCGATGACGGCTTGGGCGAGTTCGGCGCCGTCGAGCAGGGCGAGGTTGGCGCCGACGCCGACGGGTGGCATCAGGTGGGCGGCGTCGCCGAGCAGGGTGATGCCGGGGACGCGCTGCCAGGAGTGGTGAACGGGAAGGACGAACATGGGCCGGTTGATGAAACTGCCCTCGTTGTCGCGCAGGATGTCCAGCAGGCTCTCGTGCCAGCCCTGGTACTGGGCGAGGAGGCGCGCGCGTACTGCTTCGGTGTCTGTGAGGTCGAGGCCGGCGTGCCAGTCCTGGGGGCCGCGGAAGTTGACGTAGCCGCGGACGTGGCCGTTGCTGTTGCGCTGCAGCACCAGGCTGCGGCGGCCCGCCTTGGCCGACATGGTGCCGCGACCGACCAGGCGGGCGATGCCGGGGTGACGGTGGTCGACGTCGTCGAAGTGGACTTCCACCAACGTGACACCGGCGTAGGAGGGTTGGGCGTCGGAAAGCGCGGGGCGTACCCGGGACCAGGCGCCATCGGCGCCGATGACCAGGTCGAAGTCTTCGCCGCCCGTGCGGTCGTGGTGATGCAGGCGGGCGGTACCACGGGGTAATGGCGTGACGGCCTTCACGGAGTGACCCCAGCGGACCGTGCCGGGGGCGAGGGAGTCCAGCAGGAGCGCGCGCAGCTGGCCGCGGTCGATCTCGGGCCTGCTCAGATCGCCCACGCCTGCCTGGTCGTGGCGTATCAGGGTCGCGTGGCGGTCGTACAAGCGCCACTCCTGGCTCTCGGGCCGGGAGAGGGCGAGGAACTGGTCGAACAGGCCGGATGCACGCAGGGCTGCCTGGCCGGTGTCTTCGTGGATGTCGAGAGTGCCGCCTTGCGAGCGGGAGTGGGGGTCGGTCTCGCGCTCGAAGACCGTGACCGGCACGCCGTGCTGTTGCAGGATGCGCGCGCAGATGAGGCCGCCGAGGCCGGCGCCGGCGATCGCGATACGAGTGGTGGTGGACATGAGGGTCACGCTCCGTTCAAAGGCTGGGGAGGGTGCTGGTGCCTTGTGGCGACGCCCTGTTCTGGGCATGGCGGATCAGTCGTTCCGGTGTGGGAACGCGTCCCAGGTGACGGCGGCCGGGTGCCGGTCGGCCGTCGCCACTCATAGAAGCACAGCAGCTACAAAAGTACAACCGCTCCGACTTTGCAGTCGATTGCCTTTACGATCGAATCCCCTCAAGGGGGTAAGGTGGCGGAATGACCGGGACAACGGCAGGACGTCGCGAACGCAAGAAGGCCCAGACGAGGCAGGCCTTGACGGATGCTGCTGTGCGGCTGTTCACCGAGCGCGGCTTCGACAACGTCGGCGTACGCGAGGTGGCGGAGGCGGCCGACGTCTCGCTGAGCACGCTCTTCAAGCACTTCCCCAGCAAGGAAGCCCTCGTCTTCGACCTGGACACGGACATGGAGAGCGCCCTCGTCGCCGCCGTTCGCGACCGAGCCCCCGGCCAGCCCGTGCTGCACGCCCTGCGCGACCATATGGTGCGCACCCGAACCGCCGTGCGGACCGACGACCCCACTTTCGTCCTCATCGAATCCACCCCCGCGCTGCGGGACTACGCCCGGCGCATGTGGTTGCGCCACGAGAGCACGCTGGCCGCCGTCCTCGCCGAGGTCACCGGGCTCGCCCCGGAAGACCCCGCCATCGCCGGCCTGGCACGCTTCACGCTGGAAGCCCCCAGCATCGCCCGTGCAGGCGAAGACCCGGCCCGAACCATGCGCGACCTGTTCACCCTGCTGGAACACGGCTGGGCCGCCACCCCCCTGGCGGGACAGGAAGACCACGCCGGTCGGGACGGGTGACCGCGACCTCTCGAAAGGCCGCAACGTTCTCGCGGAGTGAAACACCCGCCAACTCGAGTACTCATCCGCCAAGTGAAACGCTCCTTACCGTGTTGGCGGGTTGATTCCGGTCCTTCGTACGATCGGGAGACCCAGGGGCCTGGGTGTGGCAGACGACGCTCATGCCGTACGTGTGGCTTTGACTGATTGGCCGCCCAGTGCCCCGCGACGACACGGCCACTCATTGGGATGAGCGAACAGAGATCGCTTCGTAAGGACACGTCGGCGTGGTCGTCTGCAGGGTCAGTCAAGCGGACGACGAGGGAGGCTCTGTGCCCGAGCTCTGGGCGGGGACGGATGCCGGCAAGGCCGCGCATCACTGCACGGTGATCGACACGGACGGGACGAAGGTGCTCTCGCGTCGGGTTCCCAACAACAAGCCCGAGCTCCTGGAACTGATAGGCGACGTCCTCTCACTGGCCCAGGACAGCCCGGTGACCTGGGCGGCTGACCTGCATGCCGGCGGGGACGCTCTGCTTATCGCTCTCCTGACCGGCCATGGTCAGCGACTGCTCTACATTCCTGGCCGGACCGTCCATCACGCTTCCCGTGGCTACCGCGGGGACGGCAAGACCGACGCGAAGGATGCCTACGTCATCGCCGACCAGGCACGGATGCGTCGGGACCTGCAGCCGCTGCAGGAATGGGACGAGATCGCGGTGGACCTGAAGATCCTCACCGCCCGCCGCTATGACCTCACCGCCGACCGCACACGCGCCATCAACGGGATGCGAGCACAGCTCCTGGAGTACTTCCCCGCTCTCGAGCGGGCCTTCGACTATGCCGCCTCCAAGGCGGCACTCATTCTGCTGACCGGTTACCAAACACCGGCTGGCCTGCGCCGGGTTGGCCCGAGCCGACTCGCGGCCTGGCTGAAGACCCGCAAAGTCCGTGGCTCCCAGGCCATCGCTGATGCGGCCGTCGCCGCGGCTCAGGCCCAGCACACCGCCGTGACGGGGGAGAGCACAGCCGCCGCCGTGGTGAACACCCTGGCCCGGACAGTCCTGGCACTGGACGAAGAGATCGCCGCCATCGACGCGCGGATCGCGGCCCGATTCCGGGAGCACCGGGACGCGGAGGTAATCATCAGCATGCCTGGCATAGGTCCGTTGCTGGGGGCGGAGTTCATCGCCTGCACCGGCGGTGACATGGACGCCTTCGGCACCGCGGGACGTCTCGCCGGAGTTGCCGGCCTCGCACCCGTCCCACGGGATTCAGGTCGCATCAGCGGCAATATGCGCCGACCCCACCGCTACCACCGCAGACACCTGCGCGTCTTCTACCTCTCCGCCCAGATCGCTGCCCGTTTCTGTCCCACATCGAAGACCTTCTACGACCGTAAACGAGCCGAGGGTAAGAGCCACAAGCAGGCGATTCTCTCAGACCTGACAGATCCCGCCTGTCGCTCCGGCTCCGGCTCCCGCTGCCCATCCCTCCTGGTCCCCGCCGCTCCCCTCAGGTCATGTCACGACCTGATCGGGTCCGCCTTCCGCGAGGCGCGCGGCGCGCACGGCGCGCTCGACCTTCCTCGCTTCGTACGCGCGTTGTTTGCAGCCGGCTGAGCAGTACCGGACTGGCCTGCCAAGGGGCTGGCGTACCAAGGGCTCACGGCACCAGCCGCACTGGTGGTGATCGCCTACGGGCACCGGTGCCACGGGAGCCTGAGCCGGCGGCCGGTCCTTCAACATCGGAAGGCCGAGGCGTTCGGCTTCGAAGGCGCGTTGCCGGTGAGCCCGCTTGCAGTACAGCCGCGATGTGCGGGTGTTCCCTTGATGCACGGGGGCGCCGCACCAACGGCAGGAAGCCCCGCCCGGGTCGGGCCCGAACGCGTCTGCGGACCAGGGCGGTCGAGGGGGGGACCGGGGCGGATAGCTCGTGAGAAACGGGGGCGGGCAGCTGACGGGGAACGGGTAGGAGTGGCTGGGGAGCCGCCGCTGAGGGCGGGGTGGCGGCCATCTCGGCCAGGGCTGCCAGGGCTGCCAGGGCTGCCAGGACCAGCCGGACCGGGTCGCCCAGCACGGTCAGGTCAAACCATTCACCCCGTACGCGCTGCGCGTCGAAACGGCCGTGCAGCGCGGCTTCGTAGTCGCCGACGCTGTCCAGGAGCACGGTCAAGGTCATGGGCTGGCCGGTCTGGAGTTGAGCCACCCGATTGCCGACGTGGGCGGCCCGGCCGATCTTCGTCAGGACCGACCCCTCGGCCGCCAACAGGTACGTGCGCATCATCTAGTTCCTTCCGGTGCAGACGCCGAGGGCCTGTCGGCGCCAACACTCCAGACGCCCGTGGTATCTCGGTCCTACTCCCTCGGGCAGGGTGGCGAGCGGGGAAGGGCGGCGACGGTGTAGGTCCCGGCCGCGAAGCCGCCGAACCGGAGTCAGCCCTGAAGCCGGAGCTCACCACTCCGGCGCCGCAGGGTCCACCGGCGTCGCGGAGGAGTCGGCGGATCCAGGGCCGGGCGCAACACGTCGTACAACGCCGCCAAGGCCTGATTGATCCGGTCTTCGTCTGCGTAGTTCTCGGTGATCGCTGTGAACACCCTGTCCACTGCTGCGGCCACTCCCGCCTCCTGGCGCCTCATCAGTGGCGCGGCGGCCGCCCCCAGACGACCCAAGGGGGCCGCCAGCTTCGCCGCTGACACCGTGCTCGCCTCATCCCACTGATCAACCACTGCGTTCATGGCGTGGACTGCCATCATTGCGGCCGGCAGCCCGTGTCGCGGAGAGCCGAGATAGGCGGCACTCGCCCCGCCCAGCCACCGGGTCAGGAGCGTCCCCCTGGCCCTCCAGCCGGCGTACAGATGCTCATGCATGTTGCCCGCCACCTTCACCGCCAGCACCGACGCCACGAACTCGTTCACCTGTGCCTCAAGCGTGGCCCGGTTCTCTGCCACTTCCTTGCGGGCCTCCTTCCGCTTGTTTCGCCTGTCGGTCTCCCACGCTCCGAGGAACAGGAGGATCACGGCGAGGCCCGCACCCGGCATCGCGCTGAGAATTGCATCGTCCATATGGACACGGACACGGCCGGGCGCCTGTGAGGTTCCGGTTGCGGTCGGGGTGTTTTGCCGGCGATGGTCGAGGCGAGCCCCGACCGCGCTCCGGTGCCGACTCGGTACCCGCGAGCTGGCGAGTGCAGTGGTCAGCCGGTGTGCCTCGGCGTTCCTCCCTCACACGCAGCTGCGTGCCGGGGCATGGGGGCGCGGGCTGGCCCACCCTTCTTTCGCTCGGTGGCTTGGGTCAGTTGGTCTTCGTGTTGCGCAGGTGGGGGCCGAGGTAGCCGATGATGATCTTCTGGGTGGTGCCTTTGGTGTCGAGCAGCTTCTGCAGTGGCGTATTCAGGACGGCGAACACGCGCTCAACCAGTCCGAGGTCGCGCTGGCGCTGACTGAGCATCGGCTCGGCAGCCTCCGAGAAGGCGCCTGACAGGCGGTCCCGGTCAGCCAAAGTCACCTATCCGTAGGTTATTTTGACTGCCTTCTATCTCAAACCGAACTATCCAGAACGAACGCAGGGGGAACATCATGAGCATCACCAGGACCGCACGTAGGACGCGGGCCAAGATCGCCGCGTACATAGCGGCCCTGGCCGCGGGCTCACTCATACTCACCGCCTGCAGCGGAAGCAGCGACAGCGCCAGCAAGCTCGACGGTACCTACTACGTCAAGAACGTCAATGGCACGTCCCACCTCGGCCAGCTGGTCGTCAAGGGCAACAGTGTCTCGCATCATGAGTACGACTGCGATGGTGTCTACGAGAAGCCGGACGTGACCAGCACCGGCGAGTTCAACAAGGATCAGTCCCAGATCATCTGGACGGTCGCCGGAGACGACAGCCGCAACAAGCGGACCGGCAGCGAGTCCATCTCAACCAGCAACACCTCGATCAGCATCAGCGGTAGCCCGTACGTGCGTGACAACTCCGATGCCGGCAAGGCTCTGCTGGACGGCTTCAAGACCAAGTGCGGTAAGTAGCGTCGACATCCCGCCGGCCGGCGAAGCAGCACAGAACCCCGTGGGCATCGCGTCCACGGGGTTCCGTCCTTCCTCGGCTGGTCAGGGGCTTAATGAGGATGCCTTCGACACCGGACACGTCCGTCCAGGACTCCAGCCACTCCCGGGCCTTGGCCAGGTCCGTCGTCATCGGGCACAGAGTCCAGGGGGCCGTCAGAGCGCGCTCCGTGAACAGGTTTTCCAGGCGGGCGCGGCGGTCGGCGTAGGGCAGCTGGAGCAGCTCCTGGCCGTCTTCCTGCAAGACGTCGAACGCCACGAAGTAGGCCGGCAGCTTCGCGGCCAGGGCGGCGGCGCCACGGCTTCGGGCAGCCGCCCGGCGCTGCAACCCCTCAAAGGACAGCCGGCCCGCCTCGGCATCCCAGACGAGCAGCTCGCCATCGAGGACCAGGCCGGCAGAGGCGGCGTACCCGACCCACAGCAGCCACCCGCCGCAGCCCTGCGCAAGCGCCCCGCAGGGGCTGACCGCCCGGCATGGCGACGCCTGGCAGGCGTGACCACTCTCCCGCCGTAGTACGGGTGTCCTGCGCGCGCCGGCCTCGTTGCACCCGACATGAAGAAGATCATCACCCTCGCCGCCCTCGCACTCACCGTGGCGACCATGGCCACGCCCGCCCACGCCGACAACGACTCCAACTTCGGCGGCGGCATCAACGCCGCCAACAACTGGAACTTCACCGCGGCCGCCGTCTGCCTGCAGGAAGTAGCCGTCGTACCCGTCCTGGGCGACTGGGTCGGCGACCACACCAACAACTGTTCCAACGGCAACGTCATCGACCACAGCGGCCGATAACCCCCGCACGCCAGCGTGGCCCCGCACCGACCACGGCACGGGGCCACGCTCTTGGCCCGGTGGGGCACCCGATGCCCTGTCAGACGACGAGGAGCCCTTGAAGGCCGGGGCGGCACCCGACGGCGGGAACATCCGATCGAGCGAGGCCGTCCCCGGCCGGTTGCGGATCACGACAGCGCGCCCTTCACCCCGGAGCTCGGCCCTCAGATTCCTGCAGCAACCACCGCGACATCAGCCACGGTCAAGCGCGGGCAGATTCATCAGGCGCACTGCGACGGGCAGGAGGGCCAGCCCGGCGAGCTCGGCTGGTGCCGAACGCCGCCGTGCTGGACCACCCGCTACATGAACGCCGACGCCGAACAGCTGCGGCCCCTGCCCGCCGACCAGCACGAGCAAGACGACCCGAACGAGGACGTCACCCGGCTAACCCCGCTGCGGCACGCCAACCTCAACGCGCTCGGCCGCCGCGGCTAGCGCTCGGCACCGGCCGGAGACGTGGCGCCCACCGGGGTGACGGCGCTGGGGCGGTCGGACTGGCAGCGCTGCTTCTCGGAGGCGGTGAGGGGGCCAGTGCGCTGGTAGATGCGGTCGGAGAGGTCGGTGGAGGGGTGGTCGAGGACGGTGTGCAGGCGCCAGTCGGAGTTGGGGTCGGTGGCCTTGGTGGTGGCGGTGAACCATCCCTCGGTGCGCCGGCGTGCGGCTTGCGTCTCGATCCAGGAGGCTTCGGCCGGCTGGACGATCTCGGTGACCTGGCGGTCCTGGCTGGTGTTCCAGGCCGGGGTGAGACCGGTGCCCTGGGTGTACTGCTGGGCCATGTTGGTGGGGGCTGCGGTGCCGGTGCTGGGCAGGCCGGCGGCAGCGGGGAGGTCACTGTAGGTGCGGTTGGCGGTGGAGACGGGGCGGGTGCGGTTGAGGGTGTTGCGGGTGCAGTTGAAGTACGTTTCGGCGGCGACGCGGGCGGGGGCGTAGTAGCTGAAGGAGTAGTCGTCTTCGGCGGTGAACGTGCAGCGGTTCGCAGCGCCGTTGCAGTAGGGCGACTGCGTCCGCGGTGTTGCGGCGGTCGTTGCCCAGGAACGCTTCGGAGGCGGGCAGGGCGCCGGCCGGGATGGTCTTGTCCACCGGCGGCGGCTCCTGCGTGGCGCGGACATTGGTGATGAGCGGGCCGCAGTTGCCGTTGTTGTTCTGCGCGGCTGGGACGGTGGAGGTGAAGGTGAGGAGCGGCTCGTTCCCCCAGGCGGTGAAGGTGAGGGTGACCCCGGTGCGCCAGGCCGACTTCCAGTAGTTGCTGGGGAGTTTCTCGGTGGTGGGCAGGTGGTGCGGTTGGTGCGGGCACCGCCTGCGCCCTGGACGGTGTAGGTCTGGCCCTGTGCGAGGGCTGCGGCGGTGCAGCCCTGGGAGACGCTCGGGCTTTCGTCGTAGGTCACGGTGACCCGTGCCCCGCCGCGCACTCCGCGCAGTCGCTGCTTGAGGCCGTGGGTGGCCTCGTTGGGGAGGCGGAGCATGGCAGCGGTCAGGCCGTCGGGGTGGCCGCTCGTGACGGCGTTCCAGCGGGCGACGCCGCCGTTCGTGCCGACACCGGCGGTGGGACCGACCGACCAGGCGTGCGGGTTGACGGCGGTGTTGACGCCGGCGAAGGCCGGTTGCGCGAAGTCGCCGTTGAGGACGGTAACCGCTACCGGGGCCGCGGCCTGGGCGGGCGGGCGGGGCGGCCGCGTGGGCGAGGGGCGCTCCGGCGAGCAGGCCGAGGGACAGACACAAGCCGATCACCGGCGCGCTGCGGGTAAGGGAGACGACGGAGGCGGGAGCTGAGGCGGGAGCGAGAGCGGCAGAGCAGGGGCGGGATGTCATGAGGTTCTCCACAGGGGTCTCGCGGGTGGTCAGGGCGTAGCGGGGGTGAGCACGTCACGGTCCTTGAACCGGGAGCCCTCTGGCAGGGCGGCGGGCGTCAGGCCGCGGTTCCGGTCTTGCCCTCCGGCCGCAGGCGCTCGCACGTGTTGCCGGGCACGGTGAAGGTGTCCGCGACGAAGGTGCTGGTGTTCACCGTGGAGGGGCCGTCGACGACGACCCTGCGAATGCCGAGGCCCGTCCCGGTGGTGATCTCTCCCGCGATGCGCTGCATGGCGGAGCTCGCGCCGAAGACGAGTGCGTCGCCGGGGCGGACCTTGGTGTTGTAGGTGGTCTTCTCGGTCTGCTCGGTCGTCCAGGTGCGCTGGTAGGCGAGTTTGAAGGCGCCCTCGAAGGCTCCCTTGACGCCGAGGGAGCCGGCGATCTTCCCGCTGCCGGATGCTCCGGCCTCGGCGCCGACGGTGGCGGTCGGGCCCTTGGACTTGTCGGGGGTGGAGAACTCGCCCTTGGCCTTCGCGTCGACGCCTGCGGTCACCTCGCCGGAGGTGTTGATCGTGCCTTCGATCGCGATCTTCCCGGTGATCTCGCCGCCGAGGTTGTCGCTGCTCGCGGTGCGCAGGGTGATCTCCCGCGCGACGGTGATCTCGTCTTTGGTGCAGTTCACGACCGCGTTGCCCAGCGACTTGACGGCGCTGTAGTAGTCGCCGGACGCTGCGCGGTTGATCTGGAACCGGCAGCCTCCGGGGTGCGAGGCGCAGTACTCGGTGACCTTCTGCGTCGTGGCGAGCTCGGTGGTGCCCTCGTAGGCGACCGGCGCCGGTACCTCGGGCGGTGCGGTGGCGTGGGAGGTACCGGTGGTGCAGGTGAGGGCGAGGAGGGTGGCGGTGGCGGCCAGGGCTGCGCGCCGGCCTCGCATGCCGGTGGTCGTCGTTTTCATCGGTTCATCTCCCCGCACAGAGCGCCCATTTCGGGGGCATTGGACAGCCGGCCGGGAGGTCGGCGGCAAAGGAGGCGCAGGTGCCGTCGAGGGCGGTCTCGGCGTTGGCGGACGGCGCCGGGTGCATGGTGCCCAGCTCGTCGCGGGCCTGTGCCATGTCGGTCTCCTGCGTCGTGCCGCCGCCGATCAGCTGCGTCATGCACGCCTTGGACTCCGCCGTGCACTTCTGGGCCGCCTGCTTGGCGGCCCCGATGTCCTCCTTGGCCGCGGCAGCGTCCTGCTTGGCCACAGCACGGTCCCCGTCGACGGCCCCGCGCTCCTCCGGCGAGGCCGAGCACGGCTTGGCCTCCCCGCCAGGGCACGGCTCGTCGCCATCAAGAGGCGCCAGAACGGCGGCGGTTCGGTGGAGGTGGGCGGGTGGACCGGACAGTAGCGGGGCGGCCGCCGCGGGCGAGAGCCCGCAGAGGAGAGCGAAGGCCGCCATGGACACGGCGAGGAGGATACGGGGGAATCTGCGCATGCCGAACAAGCCCCTTCGGGGGTGGGACGAACGAGAGTTCGCAGTCCGAATGGATGCGCACACAACGTAACGGACGACTACCGACTGTCACCAGTGTCGTGATCATGGTTCCCCGAATTGGCCGCATGCACACAACAGGCCGTCCGCGGCCGAGCAGGCACCGTCCGCTCGGCACCGGACCCGGCCGCCCCCTCCACGCATGCGCCTCCAGCCGGCCGGCACCTGTCCGAGCTGCCCGGCACGACCGTCCTGGAGCGGCTGGTCTCCACCGCTTGCGGGCGCGCCGAGAAGCGGCTGTGGGCGGCCCCGGCGTGCGCTCCCACCACCGAGCAGGCCCAGCGTCCGGCCGAGCTGGCCCCAGAAAGGGGTGAGGGGCCGCGGCGGGGAACTGTTCTGCTGAAAACCTTGAGCGGCAGCCCGGTGCCCGGGCGCCGCTTCGCCTGGGCAGTCGGCCTACGGCGTCCGGAGAGGGGAGCCGGCCCGGGCCGCAACTCTGGGCCACGCGGAAGGGGAAACAGGGGCGTGGCCCGGATGCGCCGGAGGACTGGACGGCTGGCGGGGCTCTTCGGTCGAGCGTGTGATGGGCGCAATCAGTGTGGTGTCCGACCGAAGGGCCCCTGGCAGGCGCCGGTATTGGGCCGAGCTTGTTGTGGCTGGGGGTGTGTGGGTGCTGTCAGAGGGCGAGTCGGTGGACGCTGCCGCCCTGCAGGCCGGCGTACAGGTGACGCCCTGCGGGGTCGACGGCCAGGGCGCGTACGTCCAGGGTGGGCAGGTTGCCGGAGGCGTCGTGCCAGGTGCTGCCGTTGTCCCGGGACCGCAGGACACCGTGGCCGGCTGTGATCACAGGGGGATTTCCCGGGTACCAGATGCTGGCGGTCGCGGCGTAGAGGGTGCCGTCGTGCTGGGCGAACGCGACGACGCGCAGGGGGTCTGGGGTGTGCTCGATGCGCGCGGGGTGGAAGGTGGTGCCGCCGTCGTCGCTGTAGCGGATGGTGTCGCCGCCGATGAGCAGGCGGCCGGTTCCAGTGCCGGCGCCGGTGTGGAGAACGGCGCTGGCCTCGTGGGAGGTCTTCTTCTCCCAGGTCTCGCCGAAGTCGGCTGAGTAGTAGAGGCCGTTGGTGTGGGAGGCCATCCAGACGCCGTTGCCGTCGGCGTCGGCCGGGTCGGCCGCGAGGCCGAGGTAGAAGCGGCCGTGGTCGTGCTCGCTCCAGGAGTTGCCGCTGTCGTTGGTCGTCCGTACGCCGAGGACCTCGGTGCCGTTGTTCAGGTAGCCGAAGCTGTGCATGACACGGTCAGGGTCCAGGGGGTGGATGTGGACGGCGAAGACGGCGTCGGGCCACTGCCCCCGCTGCTGCCACGTCATCCCCGCGTCGTCACTGCGCTCGGCCGCGCAGGTCAGGTTGATCCTCCGGGTCCTCCACACCAGGGACGGGTTCTCCGCCCATGCGTCCATGTCGACGACGTGGTTGCCGCTGATGAACAGCCCACCGGGTGACTGCCAGTCGGGGCCCTCGACGGGCAGGGAGGCGCGCAGCAGGCCCGTCTCGGTCCCGGCCAGCACGGCTTCCTCTGTCACGGCCAGCGCGGTGACGGAGGCCGCGGGAACACCCTTGCGTGTGAACGTCTGCCAGTTGGTCGTGGAGTAGAGGCCGTGGACACGATCGGCAGCGAGCCAGCCGCCCCCGGGCAGCAGGCAGAAGTCGGCCACCAGGTCCCCCGGCCGCTTGACCCTCTGGAACACGCCGTCGCCGTTGTCGAGCTGGGTGATCGCGGATGCCTGGTGCAGGATCTGGTCACTCGTTCCGTCGGTGCGTACCACCACGGAGCCCCCGTAGAGGGACTTCCGGGGAGCCTCCCACGATGCGCCCGCGTCCCGGCTGATGGCCAGGCCGCCCCTGGCGCCGAGGACGACAGCCCCGACCGTTCGGCCGGCCGCGTCCCACGCGAAGACGAACTGTCCGCTTTCCAGGAATTCGAGGGCCTCGGGAGGCTGCGGCTCGCCGGCGGCGTCCCGGACGGCGTAAAGGACTCCCTCGCTCTGGGGCTGAAAGATGAGATCGTCGCCCAGGAGAGCGAGCTTGAGTACAGCACGGCCCTCGGTGAGGTCCTCGCTCTGCCAGCTGTCGCCGCCGTCCCGGCTCACGAGCGTGTCCCCGCCCATCGTGAGCGCCACGAGGACCTGCCCCTTGCGGTGCGCGCAGAGCGACGCGAAGGACTCGCCCCCCGGCAGCTTGGCTTCAAGCCGCTCCCAGCTGGCGCCCTTGTCATCGGTGCGGAAGATGCCGCTCTCGTGCACGCCGGGCAGGGAGCTGGTGGCCAGCCACCACCGCTGCGGATCGGCATGACTGCCGGCCAAAGACGTGCCCACCGGGTAAGGGGTCGGCGGCCTGACGGGCTGCCACGTGTCCCCGCCGTCCTCGCTCCAGAAGCCGCCCACCGTGGCAGGAGAGGAAACCAGGATCACCGAGCCCCCCTTCGGCCCCGGCAAACACTCCACCGACGCCGCCGAACTGTAAGGACCCACGGATTCCCACGTGTCGGTGCCCGAACGCTGCGCCTTGGACGCCATCACATCACCCCTGTTCAGTCAGGAAGCCTCCACTCGCGGGAGGCACTACACAGAACGTACTTGAATGATGCACGCAGCGTGATCATTTCGCGGATTGCGCCTCTCCTCCCCAACGAGCCCTCTACATTTCCGCCTCCCACCGTGTGAAACGAAAGCGCCCCGACCGAGCCAGGGGGGAGGCCGGCCGGGGCGGCGCCCCGGCCGGCGGGGGGAGCCGGGCGGAGCGGTCAGGGTGTGGGCGCGGGAAGGGTGGCCAGCTCACGGCGAAGGCTGGAATGGCCCTGCTCGGCTGGTGGGGGCGCAGGAGCCGCGGCCCGGGCCGCGCAGACGTCTACTTGATGAGCTCGACCTCCTCGGCCATGACCCAGGCGGAGCCGGTCGTCTCGTAGACGTCCTTCCCGTCGTGCTTGGCGGCGGCTCCGCTCAGCATGATGCAGTCACCCGGCCGGAAGTAGCTGTCAGTGGCGGTGAACCCTTCGATCTCGTTCCAGGTCCGGACGAACACCTTCATGTCACGGCGCGGTTCACCATAGATCCGCACCTTCGCCCTGTACTTGCGCGCGCTCTGCCCCTTGACCTTGGCGTCGCAGGTGGGCAGCCCGGCCGGGATCTCGTCACTGTCCATGTAGATCTTGTCCTCACCCATGTACACGACGTAGAAGCTCTTCTGCTCCGCGCCCGCCGCGTTCCCCTTCGCCGGGGTCCAGGTGATGAAATCGAACGGCTTGGTCATCCCGGCGTACTGCTTGGACTCCACCCTCTTGGTGAAGTAGCCCTTGACCGCACCGTCGTGCACGATCCGGGTCAGACAGTCGCCCTTGTTGAACTGGTCGTAGTTCTTCACGACGGAATCCCGGACACCGTACTTCTGAGCCGGCTTATCCAGGACAACGCCCTTGCACGAGTCAGCGGCACGGGGAGCGTGGACGGCGGCGCCGGCACCGGAGACCGTGACCGACAGGGCAGAGGCGGCCGCGATCGCGACCAGCAGCATCTTCTTGATCATGAACCGTCCAACCGGCCCATCCCCCACAAGGTCACGCAACCACACCAAGATCCACTCCACCGAGCACGGCCGCGCGGGGCGCGCACCACGAGCACGGCACCCTGACCGCCCCGCGGCACACGACCACCCTGGACAAACCGGCGCGGCAGCAGCCCACCAACATCCGCCGGCCCGGCAGACTCGGCAAAGACATGATCAGCGCCAGGAGTCGGCGAGAGCAGGCACAATCGTCGCACCCGTGCTGACACCCACCCGCTGCCTCCAGACCACACATTCACACCTGTGACGCCGGACTTGAGCGCGCGCCATCAAACCTTGAGTGCCCAACACCCCATGCCCTCGTTAGGGCACGCATGGCCCTTCCCAGGAAGACACAGATGGCAGGCAGCGCAATGTTCCTCGCGGCAGCACTCATGGGCGGCATTGCCACCGCGGCCCAGGCAGACACAGGACCCACCAAGGCCGAACCGATCCTCATCGAGGAGCACGTCCACCACCCCCTCCTCGTGGAGGAGGTCGAGCCCATCCACAATGGCGTCCTCAGTGACGAGTTTGAGACTGAGCGGCTGGAGAATCACCTGCTAGCGGACGAGCTCGATATTGAGGCGCGGGCCTGACTACGGCAGAACTCGCCAGCTCTGCCATGCTCGGCAACTAGACGAGTAAGTCCGAAGTCTGGGTCAGTGGTCGTAGGCGATGAGTGATCGTGTGATGGCTGTGCCGTTGGCCCGGTTGTGCCAGATCGCTGCGGTCAGGGTGAGGATGCGTTGTCCGATCCGGGCCAGGACTCCGGCTGGGGCCCTGGCTCCGTGGCGTTCGAGGTCCAGCTGGCCTTTGAGGGTGTCGTTGACCGACTCGATCAGCTGCCGGATTGGCTTGAGCAGGTGCTCGCCCGGCCTGGGTTTCTTGTTGCGGTAGCTCGGCCGCAGCAGGGTCAGGCCGTGGTCGGCCATGAAGGCGTCGAGGTGTTGGGAGACGTAGCCCTTGTCGCCGATGACGGTCTGTCCGGGGTGGGTGGTCAGCAGATCGGCGTCCTGGGTGAGCATGTCGGCCAGGACTTCCCGCTCGTCCACCTTCGGGTTGGCCAGGGCCCAGGCGACGGGTAGGCCTCCGGGGGTGCAGAGCAGGTGGAGGCGCAGGCCCCAGAAGAACCGCGAGTGTGAGGGGCAGTAGCCGTAGCCGGCCCAGCCGGCCATGTCGGAGCGTTTGACGGTGGGCCGTGAGCGGGCGCATTCCACGGGTGTGGAGTCCACGATCCACACGTCGTCGTGCCACAGGTCGGTGTCCCGGGCGAGTGTGCGGATGAACCTGCTGATCAGCGTGTTCGCGGCTCGCAGGCGTTTGTTGTAGCCGGACTGCCCGGGCAGGTAGGGGAACTCCGCGGCCAGGTGGCGGCGGGCGAACCGCAGCCACCTGGCTTCGGAGGCGAAACCCAGGACGGCCTGCATCACTGCCACGGTCAACAGTTCCGCGTCCGTCAGCCTCGGAGGCCGCCCCGGCCGCCGCGTTCCTGCCAGAGAGTCATCGATCTTCACGTAGAGTGCTGTAGCGAGGGTTTCGAGATCTGTCGTCACAAACGGATCAAAGAGACCCTCGCTTCATGCGCCCGAAGACTTCGGACTTACTCGTCTAGTTGGTGCCCCGTGCCACTGGATCTTGACCGTTTGCCATCGGAGTTTGACCGTTGCGTCACAGGTAGTCGCCACACGGAACCCTGCAGCTCTCCCGCCCGTATCTTCACTCACGTACCACGCGTACCGCGGGGCAATAACTGACGACCGAAGCCCGCGGACGAGACGACTCAGGGGGACGACAGCATGCGTCACAGCAACGGCATTCGCAGGGCGGCTCTGGCTTCGACGGCGGTCATGGCCGTCGCGGCGGCGGTGACCAGCATCCTGCCCGGCACCGCCATGGCGGCGAGCACCACCACCTCCACCCCTCCGCCCGCCTGCCCGGCCTCCGCCCTCCAGGTCAGCGCCTGGCAGGCCGCCCACCGGCCCGTCGGGACCGGGACCGGGGCGGCGGTCGTGCAGTTCACCAACGTCTCCCAGAAGACGTGCGTCCTGAAGGGCTATCCGACGGTCGCGGGCGCCGGCAACACCCCGCTCAAGGTCACCCCCACCGGCACAGCGGCCGCCGTGACGGTCCGGCCGCAGGGCAAGGCATGGGTGAAGCTGACCTTCGTCCAGGTCCAGGGGGAGGGCGACGGCTACTGCGTCTCGGGCAATACCCCGGCGGCGTATCCGACGATGGTCATCGGGCTGCCGCACTCCGGGGAGCACAAGGTCGCCCTGAAGGACGGGTGGTGGGCCGAGTGTGACAACAAGGTGACAGCCACCCCGGTCTCGGCGGTCGAGCCTTCCTGACCCCCCGTCCTCACAAATCGAGCAGCCTGCATGACGATCGCAAGGCTCTGACCTACACGTCTACGAGAAACTGCACATAAGTGCAGGTCAGCGACTCAGCGCACCTTCTGTGCGCCGAGTCGCTGACCTGCGGTGATCAAACTCCGATGACACAAACTCGCGTCCGTTAAAGTCCGATGGCAAACGGTCAAGATCCAGCGGCACGGGACAACTGTCCTGTGCCATCGAACCTTGAGCGCGTGCCACCGAACTTTGATCGAAGCGGGCCGGCACGACTAGCTGTGCCACCTCATGACATTGGCGCCAGGGAACCGTGATCGGCGAAGTCGTGGCCCTCTTCAGGGAGGACGATGAGGACCCCTGATCCAGGAGGGTCCTCCATGGACGCTCTGCGGATGCGAGCTGTCCACTCAGGAGCGGGCCACTGGGTGTCACTGTCCCAGCGGATCCCCGCGAGGTTGACCTCAACAAGATCCACGGTGGTGAGGTCGGCGCCAACGAAGTCACTTGCCGCGTCGATCAGATTGTCATGAGCTTCGGTGAAGTCGCGGGCGAGTTCGTGGACGACGTCTAGGGCACGGTCGCCGACGTGGTCGGGTTCGGGGGCACGAACAAGGCTGAGGGCATGGACGACGCTGAGGGCATGGATGATGCTCAGGTCGAGGTTGCGGGCGCGGTTGCGGGCGCCGGCTCGGGTGCGGACGTGGAAGCGGGCACGGTCGAGGGCGCTGTCGAGGTCGCGGACGAGGTCGCGGGCGAGGTCGAGGTCGAGGTCGCGCACGAGGTCGAGGTCGATGTCGATATCGAGGTCGCGGACGATGTCGAGGTCGCGGTCGCGGTTGCGGGATCGGGCGAGAGCGAGGTCGAGGGCTCTGTCGAGGTCGCGGTCAAGGTCGCGGGCGGGGTCGGGGCCGAGGTCGAGGTCAAGGTCAAGGTCGCGGGAGCGCGCGAGGTCGCGGACGAGGTCGCGGACGAGGCCGTGGGCGAGGCCGAGGTCGAGGACGCGGTCGAGGACGCGGTCGCGGTTGAGGGCTGTGGCAGCAGACTCCAGGGAACGTGCGACGGCCAGCAGGTCATGGCGACGCTGGAGCCGCTCCTGTGGAGTCACGGACTTCCAGCGAGCCGCTGCGCCAGCCAGGCTCAGCCTGCTGGCGCGGTGTTGGGCCGGATCGGTCTGGGCTGTTTCACGAGGGCGGGGAACAGCCTGAACTGGAGCGGAAGGAGACATGGCAGGACTATCCGGCGCGAACAGGCCGGAAGTCTTCAGGGGAGGCCGGAAGCCGGGAGAACGCCGTGAGAACACAGCCAGCAAGCGGCCCACGAAGGACTCGGCAACAATCGTCACGCTGCACCTCCTGCGGCCGTCGGATCCTGTTGCCCGACAACGCCGGCGTCCGGCTGTGGAATCCCTGCTGAAGGACTACCCGTCTGGGGTCCCGGCAGAGCGCCATTCGACTGCCCAGGGCCAGACTGCTGAGTGTTTTGCTGGAGGGCCCGAGTCTGTTGCCGTGCCTCCTCCACCACACCGCCCAGCGCAGCCCGACCGGCATGCTTCACCATCAACGGCACCAGCGTGGCGACCTTCTCGACAGCCGACAACGCGCCCAGCCCGATGAGAAGCGCCACCAGCGGGTTCGTGCTCTGCGGATAGGCCGCCGCCACAGCACCCGTCAGGGCACCGCTGACGAACAGCCGCAGCACCCCGGCGAACACATACGCTTTCCAACCGGGTGCGGGCAGTTGCTCCTCGCCGGGCCGCACATCGGCTCTGCGCTGGGGCGGATCGATGGTGTCCGACTGGACGTTCCACGGCATCTGACGGTGCCATCTGACGGCCCTGATGATGTCGACGGCCTCCATCGAGGCACCGCCTGCCATTCCCACCACCGCCGCTATGAGCCAATCCATGGTCCGAGGCTAGAGGGCATCGTGCTGGGGGGAAGCAGATCGGCGTAACCAACGTGCTGATACCGACCAGAACAACTGGCGTCTGAGCCTCCGCCGCGTTCAGATCACGCCGAGGGCAACCGTGGCGATCACCAACAGGAGAGCCGCCCCAAGCCCCACCGCTATCCAGCCGAGATCGCAGTCATCCCCCACCACGGTGGATCGCCTTCCATGGCACACCTCCAACGGATCAACGTGTGCCAAGCACGACGACGGACTCTGGATTCTGGTCCCACGATTCGGAGTCCTCAAAGTTCGATGGCACGCGCTCAAGGTTCGATGGCACAGGACAACAGTGTCCTGTGACATCAAAGTCTGAGCCCGTGCCATCGAAGTTTGGCTGACGCTGGTACCTGCGCACCGGCGCCAGGGCAGATGGCGATGCAGGGCTTCTCCGGCCGTCGACGCGAGGACGGGCCCAATACGACTCAGCTGTCTGGACCGCAGACGGTGCCACCGGACTGCTGGCGGGAGTACCGGACGATGGCTTCCTGCGAGGTTGATGGCGTGCTGCCGTCGACGGGGGTGCGGCTGTAGGAGGCGATGATGGAGCCCTCAGTGACGGCGTCCAGAACACCCTCCCAGGGGATGGTGTAGCTGACGGAGGTGGTGTCAGCGGTGACGTTCACGACGCCCTGAGTCTGCGCGGCCACACTTTGCCCGTCGGTGTCACCACAGACCGTGACGTCGAAAGTGACTTTGTCGCCGGTCGTGAACGGTATGTGGTCCACCACGACGAGGACGCCATTCCAGGGCTCCTGCCGACAGCCGATCAAGCCGGGGGCCTCCTCGAAGGGAAACTCCGGGAAGTCGAGTTCGATCGACACGCAGGCTCCTGGCTGTCGGAGAGGCTGGCCGGATGGGCGGCTCCCGCAGCGCCCCATACCGCTCAAACTTCGATGGCACGAACCTACTGATGATCAACCTTCGTTGGCAATGATCAACCTTCGCCGTCACAGGACAGTTGGACTGGTCTAGGGCCGAGGGGACACGCCGCACTCGACTGCGAATTCGAACGTGCGCTCACATGGGAGTGACGCGTTCCGATCTCCCCAGGAGTCCGCCACGGCCGCCCCCGAATCCCCCGCCAGACCCCAGCCCGTCACCCGGGTGCCCAACCAGACCGGCCCTTGCGCCCGGAGCCACGCCCCGACATGCAGGTACCGGGTCGGCGCCTCATCTCTCGGCTGGGGTCGTGATCAGTCCGCGCCGATATGGGTGTGCAGGTCAGGACCGGTACCCAGAGCGCTCTGGGGCAGTACGACCGGACCATCTACGGCCCCGGTACCCCCGACAACGGGGTACCGGGGCCACGTTAATCGTGCCCGCGTTCCTGGCGGAAGATGAGAAACCCGGCGATATTCTCTCTTCGAAATCGTACGGCCCTCTCATTCGGGTCGGCACGGGCTACCCACGCCCTAGCCAGCCCCGCACGGGGCCAGGCCGCCCAGAGCTACGGGACGTCGCCCCGCCACACGAACCGGCCGACGTCGCCGGATCCCCCTCCGGCCGGCTCATAGTCGGACCGGCCACCCGGCCCGAACCGGCCGTGATCCGACATCAGCACCGCCCCGTCCACGATCTCCTGCGGGGGCCCGCCCACCAGCTCCACGTACGCGCGGCCCTCCTCCGGCCCCTGGCCCTGCCCATCCGACTCGTCCCCGTACACCCGCCGCCCCACCCAACGCTCATCCATGCACCCCACCCTCCCACCTCCCGCCAGCACCCGTGCGCCGGTGTCCGGCCTGCCTCCGGACGGGTGAACTCCGGCCCTACGGGGGCGGATCCGGGCTCGGTACTGGTGGGGTCTCCTATTCAACTGTCGCCAGTTCCTCGGGAAACCCACCCTGCTGGTGACTGCGTGTGGTCGCCAGCTGAGTGTCGGCTCCAGTTCCCTCGGCTTCGGGCCGCACGGATTTCGGTCATTGAAGGTTGTTCCTCTGGTCTGAGGCTGACAGTGCGGCGATGTTGTGGTCTTGCACGTCGCCCTCGGGTGCGCGACGGCGGAGACAGAAGGGGGAGATCCGATGGACACCGGGGATTTCGTGCGGGTGGTGGGGCGCCGTGCCGCGCTGCGGTACGCGCTGGCGGGGATCGTGGCCGCTACCGTGGCCGCCTGCTCGGGTAACGGTTCCACCAGCGTCAGATTCCAGACCCTGGGGGCGTTCCTGAAGGGCAGCTGGGAGTTCGAGGCCGAGAACGGCGCGGGGGCACGGATCGTCGTGTCCGAAGACGGGCGGTGGCTGATGAGCGGCGTGGGCACGGACACTCCGTGGTCGGAGAAAGGTAACTGGTCCTTCGAGGGGGGCAGCCTCTCCGTGACGCTTGAGCGGCGCACCCCGTACGTGGTCCACGACGTTCCCGAGAAGGTGGAGAAGGCACTCGGGGGCAGGTACACCCTGTCGGGGGGACTGATCGACGGCCAGGACGCGGGCTACTCAAAGATGCGGGTCAGCGGATCCAACGACAAAGTGGTGCTGACGTTCCCCGAATACGCGGACGACAGGCCCCGGGTGGTCACCTGCACTCGGGTGGAGGCCCACGAGGCGCCCTGAGCCCTGGCCGACTCCCCGCAGGTTCCGGCTGGCAGATTACTGGTGTTCGTATTCAACTGTCGCCAGTTCCCCGAGGGACCCAGCCCGCTGGTGACCGTGCATGATCCCCGGAGGCGTATCGGCTCCATGTCCCGCCAACCTCGTTGCGGAGCCGGGTGGTGGTGTTGTCGTGGTAGCCGAGTGCGTCCGCGACGACGGGGGCGGGCATCTCCAGGAGCTGCTGTCGGATCGCGGCGCCGCGGGCGGCGGCCACCGGGACACCGATCTCATTGAGGAGTGCGGACAGGTGGTCAGGGCGGAAAGGCTGGCCGGCCCGGCGGCTGGGGAACAGCCAGGGGGACGCCTGGTTGGTGGCGGTGTTCATGTGGTCGCGGTCGGCGATGTAGTCCCGTAGCAGGGAGGCGGCGGGTTCGGGGACGGGTGAGGGGTAGTAGAGCGGAGTATCGGTTGGATCATGATGCACCGCCGCCTCGCCCGCGACTACGAGACCCTCACCACCAGCTCCGAAGCCATGATCCACATAGCCTCGATCGACAACCTCGCCAAGCGCGTAACGGACGAAACCACACCCACCTGACGAGGAACGTACTAGGGTATCAAAGGGCAATTCGCCCACTTCAAACGCCCTCTAAAAGAGCGTTTTATCCCATCGGGGGTGTTTGGTAAGTCGTGCGGTGCCGGCGGCTTGGGGCCATGCGCGGAGGCGTGTGAGGATCCGCCCGTGGAGTGTGATGTGTGTGGACGGGCGATGTGGCGATGGCCGGCGCTGCCGAGTGCGTGGGTAGAGGAGATCTGGTCGTGTTCCTGGTGCCACGCCGTCACCCAGTGGGTGGTGAGTGGTTCGAGGTCTCGCGGCCGTCGTACTTGCCCGTGGAGATGCGCTGGGAGAGGGCCGTCGCGGATGGCCTTCCCGCCGAGGTCTCCCACGCCTTCGGCATTTTCGGCAGGACGCTCTGCGGAATCCAGGAAGCCGGGATGTCGCCGTCCGAGTACTGGTGGCTGCCCGAACGGGAGAACGCTTGTGGCGCCTGCCGGGAAGCGGCGGGGGTCATCGATGACCGCTGGCTGCAGGCGATGAGGGGCGAGGACGCGCGGGTCAGCGTGGCCCGGCGGCTATGAGTCCTTCCAGTTCGGAGTCGACTCTCGTGTGAGCCTGCGGCTCATCAGGTCGATCATCGCGATGCGGATCATCGCTTCGGAGCGGCGCGGCTGGGTTTCGTAGTCGCGGGCGAGGCGGCGGTGGTGCATGAGCCAGCCGAAGGTCCGCTCGACGACCCAGCGCCGCGGGATGACCTTGAAGCCCTTCTGGCTTGGGTCGCGGCGGGTGACCTCCACGTCGATGCCGAGGGTGGCGCCGTGGTCGATGGCCTTGGTCCGGTAGCCGGTGTCGGCCCAGGCCTTGGTGATCCTGGGGTGGGCCTTGGCAAGGTGTGAGAGCAGGTGGATGCCGCCGGCGTTGTCGGAGACGCTGGCCGCGGTGACCCAGACCGCGAGGAGGAGGCCGAGGGTGTCGACGCCGATGTGGCGCTTGCGGCCTGCGATCTTCTTGCCCGCACCTGCGAGGAGCGCACCCCGGTGGTGCAGCCGTAGATCAGCAGCCGGAGCATCAGGCGCGGGTCGTAGGGCGGGTAGCCGCGCTTCTCGGTGTAGTCGGCCAGGACCCGTCCCAGGTCGAGCACATCGTCTACCAGGTCGGCGACGTACCGGGCCAGGTGTCCCTCGGGCAGCCAGTCGTCCAGCGACGGTGGCAACAGCAGGACCTGATGCGGGTCGAACGCCCGGAAGGTCTTGTCCACCGCCGCCGGACGGCGCTGCGGCCGCTTCGCCTCGACGGGCTCGGCCTCGAGCAGCCCATCCTCACCACGCATACCGGGATCATCCCGTACGAAAGATCACGAGACACAGGTGGGTTGCCGGTCACAGAGACACGCTCCTAGCGGCGCAGGAAGGTCCCGCCGTCGATGACCCAGAGGCTGGCCGGAACCGCGCCGCACTTGACGACTTCGGAGTGCATCTGGGGGTTGGTCCGGTTCCAGCCGACCCGGCGCTGGTGCTGCTCGTCGGTCGGGTAGAAGGTGAGGCCGGCCTCGGGGTGCTGGCCCTCCTCGAAGAGGTACGGCTCGCCCCCGAGCGGGGTGACCACGGTCCGCGAGATGGGCCCGGTCACGGTGATGGCGCCGTTCCCGTCGACGGTCAGGCAGTCGACGTCGAACTCGGCCCGGATGGTGCCGGTCTTCTCGAACACGTGCTGCACCACGACGTGCCCCCGGGCGTGGCCGTCGACCGTACGGGCGCTGACCCGCGCGGTGAGCCGCTCGCCTGGGTTGGGGCCCGGGCCGTGCTAGTTGAGCAGGGTCCAGCTGTGCAGCGCGAGGTGCTGGGCCGGTAGGGGGTGGCCGGTGTGGGCGCGGCCGCGGCGGTGCCGGCCGCGAGGGCCACGGCCGCAGTGGTGAGCGCGATGGCGATGGTGAGCTCTCGCATGGTCAATCCTCAGTGGAGAGAGGGGAGTCGGGCTGCTTCCCGACTGCCTCCAACCTCCCAGCTCACCCCCGGTCGCGGCCTCCGCCACTGGGAGGAACCAGCCCCCCCCCAGCGGGGGAACCGCTCCTCCTCCGCCCGACTTACCGAGTGGCATGTCACCGCGCGGCGTGGCGTATCGCGTCCAGGGCGAGGGCGGCCGCGGCCAGGGCGGCGGCGAGGCCCGCGACCGCTGCCGGGGCCGCTGCCGGGGCCGGGGCCGGGGCACGCTCCCCGGTGACGCCGAGGAAGTCCGGCCCGGAGACGTGGTTGACCATCCCGTACCAGAGCATCGGGTCCCCGGCCACGTCACGAGCCCTGCCGACCGGACACACCCGGCGGGCAGGCCCCGCCAGCCCCACATGCCCTGACGAGCCCGCCGCGACCGATCCGCCGATCACGGGAGCGGAGCCGCTTGCTCGTCACTGACCCACCCTCCTAGCGGGAGCCGCTGCGGAAACCCGGATAGCCCAGGATGAGGACCTTCTCCGCCGGGTTCCGGACGTAGGGGATCACCTTCCCGGTGTCCTCGAAGCCGAGCCGCCGGTAGAAGGCCAGCGCGCGCCCGTTGTTCTCGTTGACGCCGAGGGTCAGCCGCCGGGCGTCGGTGTGCTCGCGCGCGTGGCGGATGGCCGCGTGCACGAGTTCTGCGGCGGGGCCGGTGGTGCCGCGATGAGCCGGGGCGACGTAGACGGAACGGACGCACAGGGTGTCGGGGACGTCGGGGACGGGTTCGACCCCGGCGACCCCCACCCAGTTCCCGGTCTGGTCACGGACCGTGAAGGTGGTGCGTTCCCGGGTGGCGGCCTCGGCGGCGGCCTGTTGCTGCCAGTAGCGGTCCGGACGGGCGGCGGTGTCCTCGTAGGAGAGGTTGAAGGCCTCGGGGGAGTCGCGGAGCGCTTCCAGCGTGATCTCGCGGAGTTCCCGCCACTCCTCGGCGGTGATACGGCGAACGACGTAGTGCATGCGCCGAGCCTGGCACGGTCGCCGCAGGGCGGGATCACACGTGAGGATGATCTTCGCTCCGGACCTCCCCCGTGGTGGGGAGGCCACGCGACCGGCGGATCAGAGCCTCCCGGCGGTTGTGTCCGGCGCGGTTGTGTCAGGCTGGTGGAGGAGCACTGCCGAGGATCGGGAGGCTCATGATGGCCGAGAGATCACCCGGACCCCCTGGGGCCGCAGCCGCTTGGAGAGGATCTCGGCGAACCCTGCCTGGGCGCTCTTGGCCGCGTAGAAGGCGTCGTGTGCTTCCGAGCGGTGATGACCGGCCGTTCCGCAGGCGGAGACCATGTTTTGCCACTGCTACGGCACCGGGCGGGCGCATCCCCTATGGGAGGTGGAGGCCGAGGAGCCTGAGAGCCTGGGCATGAACCGTTCCGACTTTCCTGCCGGTGTTTTACTGGCCGGGGATCAGTCGGCTCCAGGTTCTGTGTCAGCGTAGTGTGCTGCCTCGAACTCGGTAGGGCTGATCATGCCCAGACTCGAGTGCAGGCGCCGGTTGTTGTACCACTCGACCCAGGAGGCGGTGGCGTACTCGACGTCGGAGACGGTTCTCCAGGGGCCGTCGTGGAAGACGCTGGTGCGGATGCATTCGGACTTGTAGAGACCGTTGATGGTCTCCATCAGGGCGTTGTCGTACGTGTCGCCGACGCTTCCGGCCGAGGGGTGGATGCCCTCGAGCTTCAGATGTTCGGTGAACCGCACGCTCGTATATTGCGAGCCCGCATCCGAGTGACATATGAGCTGGTCTCGCCCGACCGGGGTGCCCTCGTGTCCGCGACGCCAGAGCGCCATCCGCAGTGGTACGTCGACCAGCTCCACGTCACGTTTCACGGAAGCGTGCCAGCCCACAATCTTCTGGGAGAAGCAGTCCACGATGACCGCCCGGCTGTCGGCCGGGTTCGGCACTGTCGTTCTGGGTCTCTTCCCGCGCACGACGCCGGCCAGGCAGAGTGAGCGCACGGCCCGGTCGACGGCTCCGAACCCGGCCTCAGGCAGGCGGGTGCGACGGATGAGAGCCAGCATTTTGCGCCGGCCATAGAGGCCCTCGGGAGCCAGCACACGCTTCCCGGCGCCGTTGGTGGTGAAGGCCAGCTCGCGGACGGTGTCCTCGACCAGGGCGTCGCTCATGGTGCGGGCCGCGGGTGCACTCGCACCGACGGCTGGGGTGCACCAGGCTCGTAAGGTTCGTGCCGCGATCTTCAGTCCTGCGGTGTCCAGGGCGATGAGGATCGACTCGACGGCATGACCGGCTGCCTTCATCTGGTCGACGAAGGCGACGATCAGCGGTTTCGGGGGGCGAGTTCCCCCGCGAAGAAAATCGTCGCCGGCTTCAGCACCTCGTTGACCTCGCGCAGCCGCTTGTTCTCCGCCCGCAGCCTGCGCAGTTCCTCGCGTTCGTCGCTGGTCACGCCAGCGGTGACGCCGATGTCGATCTCGTGCTGAGCCACCCAACGACGCACGGACTCCCGCGAGACGCCGAGCGACTCGGCGACCTGGACATGGACAGCCCGCTCGGTGGAATACTCCGACCGATGCTGGGTCACCAAACGCACAGCCTGGCTACGAAGCGCGGGATCAATCTTCTTGGGCACGTGTCCCATCCTCTCTGATGGCTCACAACGGAGCGGCAGAGAAGTCGGAACGGTTCACTCACTGTCTCTCAAACCACTGTCCCGAACCCGAGAGATCGCAACTGGCGCAACGGCGAAAATCGCATCCCCACCACCTGGCTCGACACCAACCCCATCCCGTAGTAGCCCCCGCCACCACATAAGCGTTGCCCCTCCAGGGTGAGGACAGCTTTGGTGATGACGGTCATGCGGTTGGGACTGATGCGGGATCTCCGGAAGATCTGCCAGGACTTCAGCCGTGCCATGCCGCGTTCGACCGGTGCCCGGGCTGCGGCCAGGGCTCGGTTGACGGTGCGCTGGGTGAGGGTGAGCTCGCCGCCCGGTGGCCGTTTGAGTCCGGTGGTGACCCAGGAGCCGGCACCCGTGTAGGCACGGTCGGCGAACAGGGGCCCACCCCGGCGCGGTTCACATCCTGTCGGGGGCGGGGGACGAGCGGCGAGGCCCCCACCTGTCTTGGTAGGGGGTCTCGTCCAGTAGCGGCGCGGGCGGAGTTGCTGCCCTTCGCGGGCTCAACTGCTCTTGTACATCGCGACCGTGAAGCTGACCTTCTTACCGTTGTGGTAGTCGGTGCTGTCCCACACCGAGATGTGAGACCTGTCCTGCATCCGCAGCTGCAGCACCTCATCGGCGTTGCTCCAGTTGTACCCGACGAACTGGAAGTTCGGCTCGGGACTGTCTCCCATTCTCCTGTTTCCCCAGCTGCAGATATGCGACGAGTCGTTCTCGCAGATGTCCCAGGCCCTGGCGTACAGGTGGCAGTCCTCTCCCTGCCACACGTCGATACGCTTCAGCCTCGCGTCAGACGAGCGCCACGTTCCGTTGAACCGGTTGGCAGAGCACGAGGCGGCTGCTTCTTTCGTCGAGGTGACGGTGAGCACCACCGAGAGGGAGAGCGTCAGGGCGGCCGTCAAGAGCACGGCCATGATCTGGCGTAGTGGAATGCGGGCAGACGAGACCTGTGTCATCGTGAACCTCCGATAGCGGGTCGCAGCGCGGGGCATCCCGTCGTCACACGACGCGTCGTCCCCCTACTTCGGCTGAACGCCACCCATTCGGGCCCGGATCATTTAGCCCTTTACCCCCTGCCTATTCCAGAGCAGCACTCCGCAAGCCTGATCGCAAGTCGGCAGGATTTTACATTTCGCGCACGATTCAATGATTAATGCGATCCAAAGCGGATTGGTCAATGAACCCTTCTCATCCCGCCTCTGACGGAGTGAAGGTGCTGGTCAGGCAGGTCGGTGGTGAAAGGGCAGGGCCCCTGGTCGTTGGCGTGGTGACTTCACTCAACACACCGGCGTCCGAGGGGCCCTGTTGGTTCCGTTTTCTTCCACGCCCGATGTCCCGCATGAGCTGGTCGAGCATGTCTCCTGGCTGATCCATGCCCGTCGGCAGGAGCTGAAATCTCCATGGCGGCGCCTGGGTTGCTTCAAGCAGGCCCTCCTGGCCCTGGCGCATCTACGGAAGAACGAGATGTTCCCGCAGCTCGCGGTGGGTTTCGGGGTCTCCACGGCGACGGCCTGGCGGTACGTCGACGAGACCCTGGACGTCCTGGCGGCATGGGCGCCCGGCCTGCACGAAGCTCTCGTCGGGCTGGGTGAGGGCGACTTCGTCATCGTTGACGGCACCCTCGTCGGCACCGACCGCGTCCGCGCGGACGAGCCGTACTACTCGATGAAGCACCGCCGCCACGGGATGAACGTGCAGGCCATCGCGCGGCCGGACGGCACACCCCTGTGGTTCTCCCGCGCTCTGCCCGGCCGCACCCACGACCTGACCGCGGCCCGAGCCCACGGCATCGTCCAAGCCTGCCTCACCCGCCAGATCCTCATCCTCGCGGACCGCGCCTACCACCAACCGCATCAGCCGGATCGTCCAGGCCGTTCACACCCTCCTGACCTGCGAATATTCAGGCTTCACCGACGTCATCACCGACCTCGAAAACGCCCTCGACCACCACGCCGAAACCACGCACCAGCCCAGAACTCGCATCCCGACCCGCCGAACACCCCGCTGACCTGCACAAACACATCCCGGAACACAAGAACGCGCCTCGGTCCTTTAGACCGAGGCGCTACCTGCAACACCCCAGCTCACCGAACCACGGACACCGCAACTGCCCTCTCCCTCAGCGACAGCGCGGGCGGCGACGGCGAGGGCGTCGCCCAGCGGGCTGCGCAGGGTGAGCTCGCCCCCGCGGGCGACGATGACGCCGCCGACGTCCGCGAGGTCGAGCCGGTCAGCCCGGCACCAGCGGGTGGCCCCCGCGATCTGGCGGCCCCGGCCGCGCGTGCCGTGTCCAGCCGCCCGAGCTGCGGGTCGCAGTGCGCCGGACGGCCGCGGAAGCAGGGGACCGGCCGGAGCGACGGGACGGCGCCAGGGTCACCAAGGCGACGTCCGGCGCGGCCGGTTGCCAAGCTCCCGCGGGGAATCACTGCTGGCAGCGTCCGAAGTCCACGACGTAGGTGCCGGTGTTGGACGACGATGCGCCAGCCGGGTCCGCCGCGCCGGGCAGGGCCGCCGCGCCGATGTCGCGCAGGGACGGCTTGAGGATGATGGCGCGATGGCCGGGGCTGTTCATCCACCAGTTGACGGCGGCCTGCGGGGTTCCCGATCCGGCCCAGCCGGTGTACGTGATCTCACTGAACTCCCACGACCGGGGGTTCGGGCAGTATGCGGCCGCCTGGATGCGGCTCTGCGGTGTCGAGCCGGTCTGGGGGTTGCGGTGGGAGTCCTTGCCCGGCCCCCACCACTTCAGCTGCACGGATGCGGCGGCATGCTGCTGGGCCGCGTTGGTCAGCGGCTGGTTGACGATGAGGGCGGGCAGCCCGCGCTGTGTGCGCTGCGCGTTGATCAGGCAGATCACGGCAGCCCTCGCCTGGGCTTCCGTGCCGGCGGTCGGCGCCCGGTTGACAGCGGCCGGGTCACAGCCCGCGGCTGGTGCCGCAGCCGGGGCGACGGCCCGCTGCCCGTTTATATTGCCTGCCGCGGCGTACCGGCACACCAGAATCCAGCCCGTACTGCCCGCCACGGGCACGCCCTCTTTCACGCCGCAACCGACTGCCGTGGTCACTGACGCGGGAGACATCCATATCATCTGGGAGTAATGACCCCACGCACGGTAATTGGTGCCCGCGGACGCACTGCTGTTGATCGGGGCATTGTTGTCGGCGTCGAATTTGGGCTTCTCCGCCGTCCAGCTGAAACTCACGGAGGGGTCCAGTGCCATCAGCGGCCGCGCCGGGCCAGGGAAGGCATTGAAAAGGTTTTCACCCTCGTTGCCGTTGGTGTCACGGCTGCTGTGGTGCAGTCCGCCGCCCTGGCTGGATGCAGGGTCATCGGCCCACGCCTGCGCGTCACAGGCAAGCTTGGGGTTCCATGTGACAGAAACCACGGAGGAGCTGGGGCTGTACTTCTGGACGGCTGCCCGGCGCGCGTCGTTGTGAATACGGACGATCTCGGCAGCGTCGGCGGCGGATATCCGTGAGCCCGTTCCGGGCGGAGCGTTGGACGAGGGACAGGTGGGAGATTTCTCCTCGGAGGCAGGGGCCGAAGCGGCGCGTGCGTGGGGGGAGGCTGCCGATACCGGTCCCATTATGGCAAGGCCGCACACGAGCGCAGCCGTGGTTGCGAAAGGCTTTGGTTTCATGGAACACCCCGAATACGGGTAGGGGTTTCCCATGCGGGCGAAAATGCCGGGGTGCCGTATTCCGCACGCCCGGATCGACCGCACGTGGATGAAGTCGGCGGGGAGGTCTCCGTACGCCGGACGATGAGATCATCGTCGCCCATTCGGCGCAGATCCACCCGCCGGGCCATCGGCCGATTACTCCACTCGGGTGAATGCGACGACTGTGGTTGCGATCAGCGTTCCCGCCTCGACACCCACCGCTACAGGGCCCAGCAGCCCGCGCCCAGGAGCAGCACGTTGTACGTGATGCCGCGCCCGCCCCACTGGTACCCGATGGGTCAGATCCAGGCCGCCACCGCCATCAGGACGGCGTTCAACAGCGCGAACGGGATCCAGGTCGGGGCAGCCTCCCCACCGGGGGCGCGGCGCCGTTCCGCCGCAACTGTGGATGTCGTTCCACGGCAGGGCCGTCCCCGCCCAGACCAGCACGAAGCAGCCCACGGCACGGAACAGCAGGGCCGGTAGGGGCTTCTCCCGGAGCGGAGCCGGGGCGGCAGGGTCGGGAGCAACGGCCGTTTCCGGACAGGGCGGTGCGCAAAGACCTCGCACGGTCGGAGGTGTCGTAGGGGTCACCACGGCACCGACCGGTAATTGCTAGCGAATTAGAGGTGTCGTTTTGCGAAGAGGGCTTGCCCATGACATCCGACCTGTGCGAATGCAAGTCACCAGCTCCAGGGATGCACACCACCGGTCCCCCGCCTAGTGCAACCCTCCAGCCCCCTTCCGGAGGTATTGTCAAATCCTGTGGACTGATCGGACCGCACAATGACCGGTCGGTCAAGCAAGCGGCTTGCGGTAACGGACGTACTCGTTCTGCCGCCGGAACCCCACACTCTCGTAAAGATCGTAGGAGCGGTGCGGGTTTGACGTGCCCGTGAACAGCCGAGCGGTAGTTGCACCCTGTCCGCGAAGGCTCCGCAGCCCGTCCAGCAGCAGGGCCCGGCCGATTCCGATGCGTTGCTGGTCCGTCCGGACACTCAGCTCTTCGACCTCGCCTACGGTGTGGTCGTGACGGCGGATGCAGCAGAGGGCGACGCCGACCATGTCCTGGCCGTTCCATGCAGCTCTCCAGCATGCCGGGTCGGCGGTGTCGACGAAGTCCTGGAATGGCCATTTCTGAGTGAAACCGGTGTCCGCATACGAATCGACGACCGTCCTCCATGCTGCGCGGTAGTGGCTTGACTCGATCGGTCCCGTCCGTATCCCGGCCGGCAGTTCGATGCCCCGCTCGGGCAACTGCTGCAGATCGCCCAGCTCCAGCTCGACCAGGCTGAAGACACGTCGGTAGCCGGCTGCGAGCAGAAGCTCCGTGGCGTCGTGCTCGGAGGCCATGGCGTTCGCGCCGATCACTGCTGTCCGCGCCGTTCCATGCTGTTTGACGAGCTGGCGGATCCGTTCTTCGGCCCAGCTCAGCATCGCTGAGCCGATGCCCTGGCGGCGGTGCTCGGGCAAGAGGTAGCCGCGGTGCAGGTACAGGCGCGTGTCGTCCCGCTCTTGCCACCATCGGATCGTCGAGTAGCCGACGACGCTCCCGTCGTGCACCACCAGGATCTGGTTCTTGGACGGCTCCTCCAGCCTGGCAGAGGCTTCGGCGATCTCGGTCGCTGTCGGGAGTCCTTCCACAATCGAATGGGAGTCGACCTGGTCCCGTTCAGCACAACCCAGCCGCACCGTGGCCATGGGGCCGTGGTCTTCGTCGCCGCGATACGGCTGGAACCCGAAGCCGACCGGAAGGTCCTGTCCTGGCGCGCTAGTCGACATGGTCGGATGATCTCGAACTTCGGGGCAGGTCTGCCACCCTATTCACGCTGCGGTCGTCTGCGGCCGTTCGACGAGTCGGCCGCGTTCGAAGCGGGCCCCGGCGCGGACGAGGGCGAGGAGGTGGGGTGCGTTCACGGCCCGGCACCGCTGCTGGGGCGACTCGACGAGCTTGAACACCATGGCCAAGGCGGCGGCCGCGCTGCCGGCGCCTTGGTGACCTTCGTGCGCAGCCGGACGGTGGCGAACGTGGACTCGATGGGGTTCGTCGTGCGCAGATGGATCCAGTGCGCGGGCGGGGAAGTCGTAGTACGCCAGCAGTTCGTCCACGTCATCGGTGATCTTCTTGACCGCCTTGGGCCACTTCGCGCCGTAGATTTTCTCAAACGCCGCGACCGCCACGAGCGCATGGTCGCCGTCCTCGGCGTTGTATATCTCTTGCAGGGCCTTCTTCGCGCCCGGCTGGGCGGACTTCGGGAGGCTGTCGAGCACATTTGCGATCTCGTGAACCCAGCACCTCTGATGGCAGGTCTCGGGGAACACCTCGGCCAGGGCCTTCCAGAAACCGAGCGCGCCGTCGCCGACCGCCAGGACGGGAGCGCGCATCCCTCGCCGCCGGCAGTCGCGCAGCAGGTCGGCCCAGGAGCCGGCTGATTCGCGGTAGCCGTCGCTCGTGGCGATCAGCTCCTTGGTGCCGTCCGCGCGCACACCCATCAGCACGAGCACGCACGACTTCGCCTGCTGCCGGCGTATGCGCAGGTGGATGCCGTCGGCCCATGCGTAGACACAGTCGCTGCCGAACAGATCTCGCTCGCCGAACACTTGGTGGTCGGCCTGCCTCTGCTGGGTCAGCCGGGTGACCGTCGCCGGTGACAGACCCGCCGAGCTGCCGAGGAACTGCTCCAGGGCGGGCACGAAGTCGCCGGAGGACAGGCCGTGCAGGTAGAGCAGCGGCAGCACCTCGCTGGTCTTCGGGGACTTGCGGCACCACGGCGGCAGGATCGCGGAGGAGAACCGCTTGCGCTCGCCCGTGGCCTCGTCGACGCGCTTGTCGTTCACCCGTGGCGCCTTCACCTCGACCACGCCGGCCGCGGTGGTGACCTGCCGGGGCTGGTGGAAGCCGTTGCGCACCATCAGACGGCATCCGTTGCCGTCGCGCTTTCCGGCCAACTCGACTATACAGGCGTCTAATTCGGCTTCCAGCGCGGCGGCCAGCATCCGCCGCGCGCCCTCTCGGACGATCTCGTCAATCAAGGAGGAGCCCTTGGCGGTGGTGCCGTCATCGTTCACTACGCTGAGGACGGATGTGCCTTCCCGGCCGGCGCTGCGAACACCGGTCTTGCTCGGTGGCCCATCGATCAATCACCGGGGAAGGCCCGTCCTCCCGAGCCGGTCCACAGGTCCTGAGCATTGCTCGTCCCCGCCGTCGGTGCCTCCTCTAACGAGAGCAACTCCTGACGAATGATCTACTGCGCAGACAGTCGCCCATGAGCTGTACGAGTCCGCCGAGCGCGAGGCACACCAGCCCTTTGACCTGCTACTTCAAGTTGGCGGAGGCCGACTCTGCGGAGTCCACTGAGTGGAGTGGCGCCCACCGGGTGGAGTCCACTGGGGGGATTCCACTCGATGAGCTCCACCCGCTCGGTACCGGGCGGTCCACTCGGTGGACGGTGCCCGGCGTCGTCGCCACAGCCAGGCGTTCGAGTGCCGCATCCGGGACAGGGCGCGGGCGTCGCGGCGCGCGGCGGCGCTGCCGATGCGGTTCTGCCGGGGCCCGGCGCGCTTGGGCGCCGTAGAAGCGGCGTACCCCGGCTGCCTTGAGCCGCTTGTGCTGCTTGGCCATCTCCGCCTACCTCGCCTTGATGGGCTTCGACTTCCGGGACCGTTTCCAGATCGACGTCCAGTCCGGCGCCGGACCGTACGTGGCGGCGCGTTCCTGGGCAGCTGTCTTCAGCCGGGCGGCGACGGCTTCGGTCCTCGGGTCCGGCGACGGTGTGGCGGTCATGCGACTCTTCCTGTGGGTGGGGTCCGGCCCGGCGCCGGCTGGACAGGCTGACGGGCTCCCGGCGGCGGGGCCGGGGCGGGTTGAGGCGTGGGGCGGCGGGCGGCGGCTCGTTCCCGGATTCCGGCCTGGAGCCGGGCGGCCATCTCGGCGGCCGCGGCCTCCAGCGTCCGGCCGGTCTACCGCCGGGCCCACCAGCACGCGGCCGGCGCCGGCACGCTCCCCCCGAACGACCATCCCGAAAAGGGGGCGGCGCACGTGCGGACGAAGAGGGCGGCCAGCGCGGGGACAGCCCGATGCTCATCCCGCTCATGCAGACCCCTGAACATGGCCCGCACCGGGCCCGGACACCCCCACACGCGACCCGACCGGGCCCGCGGCAACGAGGCGTACTCCAGCCGCGCGAACCGCATCTACCTGCGCAGACGCGGAATCAAAGCAACGATCGCCCAGCCCGACGACCAACGCCCCGACCGCCGACGGCCGCCGGCCCGCCTTCGACCGTGAGCAGTACCGCCGACGCAACACGGTCGAACGCCGCATCGGCGAGCCAGGCGTGTGGGCCCGGATCTACGCCGATGTCTTGCGCCCGGGGCTGGACGGCCCGTAGGCCCAGGCCCATCGGCTCGAGTCGCGCCCGCTCCGGCCAGGGGACTATGCGGACAGCCGCTGGAGCCATTCCGCCAGGAGCTGCTGTTCGGCTCGCCCGAGGACTTTCTGGCCGGGCAGCGCGGCACGCAGGGCGCGGGCGGCGCCGGCCAGTCCTGGTTCGTGCACGGCGGGTTCGCGGGTGGTGATGGTGGCCACCATGGATTCGCGCAGCGTGACGAGGAGCGCGGGGTCTCGCTGGGGCTCGGGCATCGACAGCCAGGTCAAGATGGCGCCGCTGGCGGTGGCGTGGACGATCTGGGCGGCGAGATGCTCGTCCACACGCAAGAGCCCTGCCGCGGCGATGCGGCGGATTCGGTCCATGAGGTGTTCGAGCCCGGTCTGGAAGGCCGTGGTGGACCGGGGGGGCTCGCCGTACATCAGTGCGTACAGTGCGGGGTTGGCCAGTCCGAATCCGACCACGGTGTCCCAGCCGTTGCACAGTTCCCCGACCGGGTCGTGCGGGGCGGGACCGGCCTGCTGTTTGGCCGCCAGGAATCGGGTGAAGCCGCTCTCGGCCACGGCATCCAGCAGGCCGTCCTTGTCGCCGAACAGCCGGTAGATGGCCGGCGGCTGCAGTCCGGCGGCGTCGGCGACCGCCCGGGTGGTGACCGCGTCCCGGCCGCCGCTCTCCAGCAGGGCCATCGCCGCGTCGACGATCCGGCAGCGCGTCTGCTCACGCGCGGTCGGGCCGGGCGACGTGGCGCGCCGTGTCGGGGTCGGGGTCGGTTCAACTGGCATGGATCAACGATAGCGCCACCGAAACCGCGCTGGTATCACCGATACCTCCTTGATGTTAGCGTCGCTAGTATCGCTGGTAACGTTTGAATGGTTCCATTGGAAACGTCAGTGCGAGGAGAGCTGTCATGTCCGGGCGTTTGCGGATCATCGGGGTGGAAGAGACTGTCGTCGTGCCGGCCGTCTACGAGGCGTACCAGAGGGCTGGGTTACCGCAGGTCTTCTCGCGTGGCTTCGGGGAGAGCCCGACCGCAAGGAATCTGCGTGAGGTCGGTGCGCGGCGCCTGGCCCACATGGATGATCAGGGCATCGACGTGGCCGTGCTGTCTCTGTCGTCACCGGGCGTGCAGGACCTGCCGGGGGCCGACGCCGTAGCGGTGGCCCGCGAGGCCAATGACCAGCTCGCCGGGATCGTCGCATTCCGGCCCGACCGCTTCCAGGCGTTCGCCGCCATCCCCACCCAGTCACCGGCCGCGGCCGCGGCCGAGCTGGAGCGTGCGGTGATCGAGCTGGGCTTCCCCGGCGCCATGCTCTACGGCCGCACCGGGGACAAGCTGGCCGACCACCGCGACAACGACGAGCTGTACGCGATGGCCGAGCGGCTGAGAGTGCCGCTGCACTTCCACCCGCAGACGCCGGTCCAGCCCGTCGTCGACGCCTACTACTCCGACCTCCCCGATCCCATGGGGCCCGTGCTGGCAGGAGCCGGCCTCGGCTGGTACTACGACCTCGGCGTCCAGTACCTGCGCATGATCTTCTCCGGAGTCTTCGACCGGTTCCCCGACCTGCAGGTGATCGCCGGACACTGGGGCGAGGTCGTGATGTTCTACCTCGACCACACCGGCTTCTTCGGCAAGGCGGGCCGCCTGCGCCAACCCCTCGCCGACTACTTCAAGCAGAACTTCTGGGTCGCCGGCAGCGGTACCAACAGCCCCCGCTACCTGCGCTGGACCGCCGAAGTGATGGGCACCGACCGGATGCTGTACTCCACCGACTATCCCTTCACGTACGGCTTCCGCCCCGACGGCTTCCCCTACGTCGACACCAGCAACGGCCAAGCCCGCTCCTTCCTGGAGGCCTCGCCCTTCACCGCCGAGCAGAAGGCCGACATCGGCCACCGCAACTGGGAGCGTCTCACCGCCCGCGCGAAGCGCCCGTCAGCCTGAAGGTGCCACCCGCCCGGACCTGCCGGAATGCCATCACGCGCTCCCGGCCCGCCCCGTCGCCGAGGCCGGACTCGCTCAGGAGCGGGGACATCGGGTGGGCGTTTCCCTTCCCGCCTCGCCCGCCGGCACTTCAACGAAGGCGCACGCCGTGGCGGCCACCTGATGCGATGAGCGCCTGCGACAGAGGTCGTACGGATTCCTACGCACCGCCGCAAACAGGGCTGCGACCTCATCATCGCCTTCCTGCCGGCCGAGGAGAGTACGCGATCGGTCAGCAGCCGGTGCTCGATGCCGGCGTCGTCGCCGAGCCGGGCCGGCTGTGGGTCCCGGCGCATCCGTGCCCGGTCTGCGATGACCCAGGCGTTCCGGGCGTCCGTCTTCCCGCACCGCGATGGCGGTCACTGGCGGGGTTGACCGCGATACCGGGCAGATAGACGAGTTCCTGGCCGTAATTGAGCAGCAACGCGATGAGAAGCCCGGGCTCGCCGCCCGTCATGTCCATGGACCATGTCACGGGTGTCCCCGTCGGCCAGGGCGAGGGCATCCCCGCTCACCTTGAGGATCTCCGGCTCGTCGTTGGGGATCCGCCGCGACAGCGACACGCGGCCCTCCTTGTCCGTCACCAGGCAGGGGTGATGGGTCTTGCCACAACCAGTCCCTGCCCGTATCCGGCTCACAGCGCTCCAGAGGACACGGGCGGCCAAGCAGTACGAGCCGCGGGAGGCACCCCCAAAAAGCCACACCCGTACCTTCTGGGCGCTGCGCACCGAGCCTGGCCTGGCCTGCGCCCACCACGGGCTGACCGGGCTGTCAGTGCGGGATGCGACGCTGTCGTGAACAGGCGGCAATGGGCCGTCGAAACCGCAGACCAGGTCGCAGGCTATGGGCGGCGGTTCGTTCTCAGGCTCTGGAGGGGCGACTGTGGCGTTCGAGAACCGAGCCGATGTCGGAGCCGCCGAACGGGACGAGTGGTCCTATGCGCCGGCCGTCGGCGTAGGGCCGTTCCGGTTCGGCATGACCGTCAGCGAAGTGGTCGAGGCGGCTGGGATACTCGGCCGGACGGAGGTCAGGGACTGTCCTCGGCAGTACTCGGTCTTCTCGCCGACCTCGAAGATCGAGATCCACCGGCCAGAGGTCGCCCCTTCGCCGCCTGCCGCCACGGCCTACGTGAGCGAAGCGGCGGGGCTGTTCTGCATCGCCGCCGACGCCGTGCAAGGCCCCCAGGTCTCGTACGACGGACTCCCGCTGGTCGGGAGAGACTTGGCGGAGCTGGAGAGCGACGCGATTGCGTACGCCGAGGCGAATGACGTGCAGTTTCGCATCACCCCCGAGGGCTACGCAGCACCGGATGATTCCGGGATCGTCATGCGCGCGCAGATGGTCGGAGAGGCCCTCCGATCGCGTCCGCTGTTCATGGTGCCGCGCGACGGCGCCTGGACGGAATGGGACTCGCTCCCCTCAGAGGAGTGCCACGCCACCGGACGCCCTCCCGTCAGCAGCACGCCACCAGACAATCCATGGCCCGACGAGGGGTGACTCCGACAGATAGCGGAGAGACACCCTCGAACCAGACCGGGGCGTGTGTGATGTCGTGATCAGTAGCGGGTGGCGATGCCTCGCCAGGCCTTCAGCTTGTTGATCAGACGCTCGACCGTGTTCCGTTCCTCGTAGGGATCAGCGTCGCGGCTGACGGGTCGGCCGCCTCCTGCGCCCTTCTCCTCCCGGCGGGTGGCCTGGTCCCGATTGTCCGGGATGACTGCCTGGGTTCCGCGTTTGCGCAGGTAGGAGCGGTTGTCGCGGGATGAGTAGGCCTTGTCCGCGGCGACCGCGCCGGGTCTGGTCGCGCCTTCGACCACTCCAGCGCCGCCCTGTGCTGCCGCCCGCGGACGACCGTACGCCGACCGGTGGAGGACATGGCGGCGGAGACGGTCCGGCTCCTGCTCGCCGCCGTGGCGGCTCCCGTGGCGGTCGGGACCGCGGTGGAAGCCGCCACGCCGGTGCCGTTCGAGCCGCGGCTGGTCGTCCGGGATTCGGCTTGACCTGGCGACGGCCGATCCTGCAAGTGGATGACCTAGCCGTAGAAGTGCGGCACGAAGCGCTGGTTGGGGGTGGCGTGAGCACACGGCATCAGGCTGAGCACCTTGGTTTTGGTGGCCGTGGTGTTCACGCACAACTCGGTGTTGTTCTGCTTGATCATCCAGGCCCCCGGCTCCTCGCCCCAGTAGTAGATGGAGAAGACCTGGGAGCTTTGGCCCTCGCAGTCCCATTCGTTGAGGGCGTCGCCGCTCTTCGCCCAGCGGCCGTTGTCGACGTCGATGCACTTGCCGGTCGACCTGTTGACGAAGTTGAAGTCATACTTGCCGCCGCCGGGAATGCTGCGCAGCTTCCACTGGGATTTCATGGGGCTCCAGGTGCCGGAGACCAGGTGCGTGCCGTTGGCGTTGCTCCCGCGTTCGAACGTGAGGTACTTGTCGTGGTCGCTGTCGCTGGTCAGCTCGACCACGGACCCGTTCGCCACCAACTGCGTGCGGAAGTAGACCGGGTAGTGGTCGGAGCCGCGGCCGCCCATACGTACCCCGCGGTAGTTCCCCAGCGCGCGCGACGAGATCATGTAGTCGAGTTCGCCGCCGCTCTGTTGGGTCGCAAGGCCAGTGTGGTAGACCTGAGCGCCCAGACCCGCGGCGAGATTGTGCATGCCCTGGTCCGGGTCACGGTTGAAGTCGCCCATGACGGTCCACGCGCGGCCCGCCGCGGTCGCTTGGTTGCGGACCTGGCGTACCAGCTCCTCTGCTTCGTTGTGCGCTCCCGAAGCCAGCGCGTGCACGTTGTAGTAGATGTCGTCGTCCATCCGCAGACCCAGCGCGGGGCGGGCGCCGGCCCGGCCGGGCGGGGCGACGTAGACCTCGTGGGCCATGGTGTGCGTGACCATGGCGAGGTTGACCCGGGTGTCTCCCAGCGGACTCATCCAGTACACGAAGCGGCTGCCCCAGCGATACAGGCGGACGATGTAGCCGCTGCGGTTGTAGGACTGCTGGAACACCATGCCGTACAGACTCGGTTCCGACCCCGCCTCCTGGACGGCGACGATGTCGTTCTCGTCGCTGAGCTGCCGGACGTCCGACCAGCGGGCGCCTTGCGAGTTGTAGGTCGCGATGGTGTGGGCGTTGGGCGTGTCCGCTTCGGCCGGCGACGCCGGCAGTCCGATCAGCAGGCCGACGAGCGCAGCCATCGCCATCAGCGTGGTGAGCGTTTTGGTGCGTGGGTGAAGAACGTCGGAGCGTGGCAAGGTCGGTGCCTTTCCTAGGCAGGAGGTGAGATGGGGGACTCTGTCGGGGGGCGCTAACGGTCCGCTAACGAGGCGGACCGCACCGCGTTAGTACTGCCGGGGCGGGCAGTTCTTGTCGCCCCACGCGGTCGTCACGGGGCAGACCTTGCCCGGGTCGAGCCACCCGGGAAGTTCCGCGTCTGCACTGACGCGGTGTCCGGCGCCGGTCCCGTCCGAAGCGGCGGAGGGGGCGGAACCGCCCCCTCCGATGCCCGCGGCCGGTACGAGGGCCACCCGGGCCCGGGCCGTGTTTCCCCGCATGTGCGTCGACTCCTGGTGTGCAGTCCGGCAGCGGTCGGTCCGCCGGGGTCGTGCTCTGGTCGCCGGCCGCTTGCGCCGACTGTGATCACCACTGTGCCGACCCGGCGCCGACCGCGGCAGACCCCCGGGGCATCATCTGTGTGCCATGCACTTTGAGGAGGGATTCCATGGGCACTGCGCCAGGTCACGGCGGGGCAGCAGGCATATCCGAACTGGGCGGCGCGGAGTCCTGCTCTACCGCTGGACCGCCGTCCACGAAAGCCTCACCCCCGCCGCCCCGTCGACGGCTGCCGCCGAGACGGGAATCATCGAGCACGAGAGCCACCGGACGCTGAACTCGCTCCTCGATGCCTGCCTCCTCCAAGAAGTCCCCGCCGCCCCCGGGGATCCCGGCGTGCGCTGGCAGCCGGTGAGCCCGCAGCCCGCCACCGGGCCACCTGCTCTCCGATCGCGACGCCGCCCTCCGCGCCCGGGAAGAAGCCCTGCGCATCCAGCGCCGGCGGATCCGAGAGCAGCACGACGGGCTCGCGGCCCTCGCGCCTGTCTACCTCCCGGCCCGCCAGCACGCCTTCCCGCAGGGCACCACCGACCGCCTGCCCGACACGTCCGCCGTCCGCACGCTGCTCACCGACGTCGTCGTCTCCTGCCGCAGCGAGGTCCTGGTGTCCGAAGACGGTGGCGCCTTCCCACCTGCCGCACTGCGCGAAGCACTCCCCCGCGACCTCGCCCTCTTCCAGCGCGGCATCCGCGTTCACGGCCTCTGTCAGCACGCCACCCGCCTCGACGAGCCCACCCGCACCCACGCCGAACACCTCGTCGCCGCAGGCGCCCAGGTCCGCACCCTGCCCGAGGTACTGCCTCAGCTGATCATCGTGGACCGGGCCCCGGCCCTGCTCCCGGCCCGCCCGTGCGGCGCCCGTGCGGCGCCCGTGCGGCGCCCGTGAGGTGCTCGCAGCCGCTTCGAAGCAGGCGTCGTCGCCGAGCGACAGGGAGCCACCCACCATTCGGCATGCCCGCCACCGCCTGCCCCGCCCCCGCCCCCGTTTGGGAAGCCGCCCGGCCCGGCCCCGCACCCTCGTGCCCGCTCTGCGGTGGGAGCCTGCCCGCACGGACCCCAGGATCCACCGGCCGACCGGCCCGCTACTGCTCTCCCAACTGCCGCTCCAGCGCCTACCGCACACGAAAATCCCCGGAAGCACTGCCGGAGGACAACACCGCACGCACGTCACGAAACCCGTCACCCGCGTGACGAAACCCCCTACGGGCCGGACTACCGCCGATGCGCGGGCCGCTCTGGACCCGGCTGATCTCCAGCCGAGGCCCCTGCTGGTGGTGGCGGTCGCCCTCATGCGCCGCCGCCGACGGCGCGGCGGCGGAGACGATGGCGCCGGCGGCCAGGACGGGGTGGACGCGCGGGTTCACCGGGAGAGAGGCACCGCGCCTGTGGCCGCCACGGAGAGGTCCCAGAGCCGGGCCGCCCCCTCGGGGTCGACGGCGTACGGGCGGACACCGCCATCGTCCATGGGGGCGTCGGGAGCTGTGGCGCGGGCGACGTCGCAGTCCTCCAGGTAGAGCCCGCCTCGGCCGTCGAGGAGCGGTGTTGTGGCGGCCCACAGCCCGGTGGCCGCGCCCTGGGACGGGGTCTTGAAACCGGCGCCGATCACGTTGCCGTGCTCGTCCACCCAGCCGCGGTCGATCTGTTCCCGGAGGGACATCTCGCGCTGGAGACCGGTGATGATCTTGCCTGGGTGGAGGGCGAACGCGCGGACGCCGTCGTCGCGCCCGATGGTATCGAGGTGTACGGCGAACAGGGCGTTGGCGGTCTTGGACTGGCCGTAGGCCAGCCACTTGTCGTAGCCGGTGCGGAAGTGCGGGTCGTGCCGACGGATGTCGGTCAGGGCGTGTCCGGCGGAGCTGTTGACGACGACCCTCGCGCCGCCCGCGGCGGCCAGGAGCGGGTAGAGCTCGCAGGCGAGGGTGAAGTGTCCGAAGTGGTTGGCGGCGAGGTGGCCTTCCCAGCCGGGGCCGACGCGCCGCTCCGGGGTGGCCATGACCCCGGCCACGGCCATCAGCAGGTCGAGCCGGCCGAGGGAGTCCCTGATGTGCGCAGCGGCTGAGCGGACGCTGCCGAGGTCGGCCAGGTCCATGGGGACGACCTCGCAGCCCCCCACCCCCTGGAGGGCGGCGCGGGCGACGTGCGGCCGGCGGGCCGGTACGACGACCCTTGCCCCCGCGGCCGCCAATGCCCGGGTGGTTTCCAGGCCGAGGCCGGAATAGCCGCCGCTCACTACGGCGGTCGTGCGGGAGAGGTCGCGGCCGGCCACGACGTCCTTGGCGCGGGTGGCGGCCGAGAAGGGCGAACCGAGTGGGTGCTGATCGTTCATGGTCATGCCCCTGACGCTACGATCGAGAGTGAGGTCTAGATCAAGTCCGGGAGCGAACGCCATGACAACGACCGCCGGCGCCGACGCGGGGTCGCTGAGCATCGGCGAGGTGGCCGAACGGACGGGGCTGAGCGTGCACGCCCTGCGCTTCTACGAGCGCGAGGGCCTCCTCGTCGGGCCGGTCCGGCGCACGTCGGGCGGCAGGCGGCGCTACGCCGCCTCCGATGTCGACTGGCTGCTGATCTGCGTCAAGCTTCGCGAATCCGACATGCCGCTCGCCGACCTCAAGCACTTCGCCGAACTGGTGCGCCGGGGACCGGGCAACGAGAGGGAACGCCTGAGCCTGCTCGAAGCCCACCGGCAGCGCGTCGACGCGCGGCTCCGGGCACTGGAGGAGTGCCGATCCGTCATCACCGGGAAGGTCGGCGTGTACGCCGACCACCTCGCCCGCGGCGAAGCCGGCGGCCTGTGGGACCCGACGGCCGAAAACGGCAACTAGCGCGCGTCTTGCGGAAACTGCCCACCCGCGACGTCCGGCACCGCACCTCGCCGCATGGGCAGAGACGCCGAGTACGGCGAGTGCAAAGGCGCCCCGAGACGTCGCCGTTGTAGTGCGGTGACGACGCGACGCGCGAGCGGCGTCCGGATGAGTCAGGCGACACGGGGCCGCTCGTACGCGAGGTGGGCATCGCGGGCCGTCTCCCACAGGACGCCGGTCTCCGCGGCGGGCCTGGCAAGCAGGCGGGTGGGCACTCGGCCTCCGGCCTACGGAATCCTCTCGGGGCAGCCATGGCCACCAGCCGGTGGCGGCCCGCCCGTTCTCCTGTGTCAGGACGGGCGAACAGGCCTGAACAGACATGCCGGTGGCCCACCCCGCGGGGTGGGCCACCGGCATACGGCGAAGTACCTGTCCGGCTACCAGCGATACCAGCGACCGCTGCTGCCCTTGGGACAGGCAACGAACCCGATCAGCCACGGCGCCAGCACGGCGATCGCAACCCACCAGAGGATCTTCACCGCGAAACCGGCACCGAAAAGGATCAGAGCGAGCAGAAGAACGAGAAGCAGGGGAACCATATGGAGCACGGCAGCCATGGGGGGCCGCCAGTCAAACTGCCGCATCCCGACAGGGTCCCGCCGATGCCCACATGAGCGCACCGGCGGCCGACCGCACGACCAGTCAAAGAAGAGGACCGGGACCGGTGCGTCGAGAAACGGTGTGAAGAAAGTCTTCGGTGAGGGCAAAGACCAGAAGTGGACGGACAAGGACGGCCGCGAGCTGATCGAGGCCGCCTTGCACTACCTCGGCTACGGAGACTGACATGGGCACAGCCACGACCATCCGCACCGGCGCCACCGTCGCCGCTACCCTCTACACGGTCGTCCTGCTCGTCCTGGGCCTGTACCCGTCCGATTTCCGGTACCTCTTCGCGTACATTCCGGCCCTCGTGGGCTACGGCACCGTCGTCTTCGACAAATGGGCCTGGCACTGGCCAGTCATCCACCGCTTCACTGGGCGCGCCTGGGTCACCGGCACATGGCGCGTGGTGTTGTCGCCAAGTGCGGAGAGCCACATACCCGAGGGTGGCAACCGGGGGCCGATCACGACGTACATGACGATCGAGCAGACCTTCTGGAGCCTGCACGCCACGCTCCGCACGAAGGAGAGCACCGGGCGGTCGAGGAACGCAACGATCAGCGCTCCTGAGAACTCGGGCAGTGCCGAGATCGGACTCCTGTACGACAACACGCCCCGAGTGGAACACCAGTCCCGAAGCCCCCAGCACGAAGGAGCCTGCCGGATCGCGGTCACCGGCCTGCAGCCCAAGTCCGCTGCCGGGCGCTACTACACGAGCCGGTTCACCGCCGGTGACATGGACTTCACCCTGCTCAACCGCTCCACCGACTACAGCACCTTCGCCGAAGCGCAAGCCACCGACCCGGAGCACCCCAACAACTGAAGCGCCGCAACACCACGGACCCCGGCGCAATGCCCGACCCCCGGGGGCCCGTGGTCGCCAGAAGAGCTACTGCATCAGCGCAGCGAGGGCCTGGTCGGCCATCTGTACGCCCGTCGTGGCCGCGCGATGGTGGTGCCGGCCTCCAAGAGCTCGTCCTTGACCTGGGTGGCGAACTGGCGCAGTCGGCCCGGTTCAGGGTCCTCGGTGGTCGCCTCGGCATGGAGGTCCTGGGCGACACGCTCCAGCTCCACGCGGTCCGTCTCGGCCATGCCCAGAATGGTGGTGTCCTGGCCGACGCACCCAGCGAGCTGGGCGAACAGCGTGGGGTCGACGCCGTCGGCGTTGTTCTGGGTGAAGTGCTGCCGCTCGCCGATGATGGGGCCCTTGGGGTTCGGCATGTAGTTGTTGTACGTGGTGCCGGGGCGGGGCTGGCTGACGTGGTCCTGCACGCTTCCTGATGAGGCCGCCGACATGGCCAAAACCGGCTTCGACCTATCCGCCTCCTCGCCCTCGCAGGTGGTCCCGTCCTGCGCCGCGAATGCCTCATTCACGTGATTACCCAACGAATAATCAGTTAGGGGCAATTTTCCCCAAGGCCCTTATGTGCCCCAGACATGCTGAGCTGTCATATTCTCGCCAGATTGCCCCGATCATCTCGTTGTACCCATCAGGGGAAGGCAGGAAAATGGGCAGGTTGAGGTACGGAACCACGGTGTCGGCCATCGCGCTGGCCGCCTTGGGATCGCTGACGGCCGCGGGAGGCACGGCGCACGCGGAAGCCGGTCAGGACACCATCACCATGCTGAAGCAGGAGAAGTCCCAGTGGTGCTGGGTCGCCTCCGGGCTGACCATCGCCAAGTTTCACGGCTTGGGCTCCACCCAGACGGACTTCTGCAGCCGGGCCCAGCCCTACTACGGATGCAACAACCAGCCCGCAACGCTCGACGACATGGCCAGGGGCTGGAGCAGCCTCGGCATGGCGCATCCGGGCTCGGGCCTGAGCAGCGCGGCCACGTTCAACCAGGTGTACACCGAGGTCAAGGCGGCCCGGCCGATCGGTGCCCGGATCGGATGGACGTCCGGCGGCGGCCACATGAACGTGGTCTACGGCTTCGACACCTCGAACAGCAAGATCGCCGTAGCCGACCCGTGGCCGGACACCACCACGTACACGTGGTGGAACTACAGCGACTACGTGAGCAACGGCTCATCGCAGTGGACTCACTCCCGCATCGGTATCTCCCGCTAAGGCAGGCGACATGCGCAACACCAGCGGTACCGAAACGTCCAGCACGCGGGTGGCCTCTCGCTTCCCCCGCCTGTCCGTCGTCCTCGTACTGAGTGCCTCCGCACTGCTGTGCGTTGCCGGTCCGGCGCACGCGGCCCCGGCGAAAGACCCCCTCCCGGCCGACATCCCCGACTACCAGGCGGCTCTCGACGCGGTGAAGTCCACCGACGTGCGCAACACGGTCTGCCGCTTCCTGCGCACTCCGGTGCCCAGCGAGGGCGCCGCAGGGCCTGTGCAGACGATCCCCGAGACGGCCGAGCCATGCCAGGGCCTCCCCGCCTTCACGATCAAGGACCCGGTGGCCCTGAACGAGATCACCCCCGGGTTCGTCGCGGGCACGGCCCCGCCGCTGCCCACCGAAGCGGTCAAGCTGACGCAACTGGTCTCCTCCCTGAGCACCACCGTCAACGGTCGCAACGCCACCGTCATGCTCGCCCCCACCCAGGGCGGCGGCTGGCACCTGGCGGGCGTGCGCGACGGCGACGGCGACGCCGCTTATGCCGGCAAGGCCACCGTGGGCACGTTGGTCTTCACCGAGCCGCAGATCCGGGGCTGGTACCGGCTCAAGGTCACCACCATCGAGCCTCTGAACGACCAGGCCAGGCAAGGCCTGGAAGGCCAGGCGACGGTGTCGCTCGGCGACTACCAGAAACTGGTCAAGGCCCGCTACGCCGACAAGCTCCCCGGCTCGGAGTACGACACCAAGGGCTACTCAAGCGGCTACAGCCCCCCGCGCGCGGAGGACGGCACCCCGTCCTCCGCCCTGCTCCTCGCCGGCGGTACCGGCGCGACACTCGCCCTCGCGGGCGGAGTCGCGGTACTCCGTCGACGTCGCGTGCCGCGATGAACTGCGTCGGCTTGAGCCCGTACAGCTCATTGATCACCTGCTCCAGGAGCAGGGTCCCATCGCGCGTCCGGCCGGCCGCGCGCAGCCGGCCGTTCTGGTCGTGGCGGCCCAGGACGATGAGCTGGGGGCGGCCATCAGATCGGGGAACGCGTCCTGGACCAGGGCGCCGCTCCGGGTTTGGAGCAGCACCCGCCCACCCGGCTCCCGCAGAGTGAAAACGAGCAGCCGGTAACCGTCGTACTTCTGCTCGCAGGCCAGACCCAGGCCGGTACGGGGCGGGGAAGGGATCCCCTCGGCGGCCTGCCCCAGCATCGGCGCGACCGGAGGCCGCAGCACCACGTCACACACCTCCGCATCACGCCCTCCGCCCCCGCCCCCAGCCTGGAGCGGGTCAGGTGCGGGCCATCGATCTCAAGATCGTCGACGATCACGTCGAGACCTATGATCTGTTCATGATCGAAGGAAAGTTGGTACGGCTTCGCGCACTCCGTGCGCAGGATGCGGGGCATCACGTTCGGTGGCGCAACGATCCGGAGGTGGTCCACTGGGCGGCCGGCGGCAACCCGTGCTTCGGCCCGGTCACGGCGGAGGCCGTCGAGCTCGGCTTCGCGACGATGCTGCGGCTGAACCCGAAGGAGTCGGCCGTCTTCACGGTCGAGGATCTGGCCGACGGCACGGTGATCGGCATGGTGGACTACCGCGACCTGGACCCGTTCGCCGGGCTGGCCACGGTCGGCGTCACCATCGGCGAGCGGGACCGCTGGGGCTGCGGCCATGGCTCCGACGCGCTGCGACTGCTGGTGGGGCACCTGTTCGGGGCCTTCGGGCTGCACCGGATCGAGCTCGACACCTGGAGCGGCAACGAACGGGCCGTCCAGGCCTTCACCAAGGCGGGCTTCCGCGAGGAGGGCCGACGCCGGTCCACCGTGCTGGTGGCGGGCAAGCGCTACGACACCGTGCTGTTCGGGGTGCTCCGCGAGGAATGGCCGGGCACCACGCGCTGAATGTCTTTCCAGCGCAGGCCCGTTGGTTATCAGGCGTTGGGTTGCCCGGCCAACTCGATGACAGTGAACAGACGCCGCCCCTGGCAAGGGAAGGTCACCACGCGAGGGCCGATCGGCTGGCCATACCGCTCCGGTGGCCGGGTAGCAGGTAGGACAGCCCTGTTCTGGACGTGTCCCGTGTCCCCCCAGACGCGGTTGGGGAACAGGTCTCGGGTGGCGTCGATGCCGATGCCGATGCCGTTCAAGCCGACGTGGCAGCGCGGGACGGCGAGCCACGGATGTCTTCGTAGTGTTGAATGCGGGCCTGCGGCGGTTGTCAGCTGCTGCCCTGCTCGTGTTGATCCGTGTTCCAGGGAGAGTAATGACTGCTGAAATCGCGGCCGGTGTCCATGAACGGCTCACCGGGTACCGGGATCGCTTCGACTCGCTGTTCGCGGACTACTTCGACACGGTCGCCCGGCAGCAGTTCCCGCGTAGCGTGCTCGTGCCCGAGACCCTGGAGCTGGTGCGGGACATGTCGTTGCGCGGGGGGAAGCGCCTCCGTGTCGCGTTGCTGTATGAGGCGGCGCGGCTGGTGACTGCCGATGCCGTGGCAGGGTTGGAGGAGGCAGCTCTCAGTATCGAGTTGCTTCAGACACACGGCCTGATCCATGACGACATCATCGACGACTCACCGCTTCGCCGGGGCGCGCCGTCGGTGTACTACGCCTACCGCGAGCGGTTTCCCGACCGTCCGCAGACGGCGCTGGGCCTGGCGGTCCTGGCCGGGGATCTGGCCGCGTTCCTGTCGGTGCAGGTACTGCTGACCGCGCCGGTGTCGGACGGGTTGCGGCAGGCGATGACGGCTGTGCAGGTGGCGGCAGGGGCAGACACGGTGCTCGGACAGGTCCTCGATCTGGAGCGGGACTTCGGTCCGGTCCCCGACCGTGAGGTGCTGGACATCGTGTCCGAGTACAAGAGCGCCCGGTACTCGGTGCTGGCTCCGCTGCAGTTGGGTTTGATCGCAGCAGGCGAGGACGCGGCCGCCCACCACAGGGAACTGGCGCGGTACGCGACGCTGGTCGGGGTGAGCGGGCAATTGCGCGACGACTATCTCGACCTGTTCGCGGACTCGGGTACGGTCGGCAAGCCGGCCGGCTCTGATCTGCGTGAGGGCCGCCGCAGTTACGCGGTGTGCGCGGTCCTGGCAGCGACGGCCGGCCGAGAGCGAGAGGTGGTGGAGGCCGCGCTCGCCGATCCCGGCTGCCCGGCGGAGACCGTCGAGCGGGTCCAGGACATCGCCCGTCGGCACGGCGTCGACGAGCGGTTGCGGGCGGACATGCGCCGTGTTGCCGAGGAGGCGGCCGGTGTCGCGGCGGGCTGGCGGCCGCGGTGGCGCGAGGAGGCCGTGGAGTTCTTCGAGCAACTCCCGCTGTGGGGCGCACAACGCACCCTGTGACTCCGGTGGCCGGCGCCAGACGAGTGCTCACCCGCTTGCCCCATGGCCGTGACACCGTCATCCGGGACGCTGATCACCGATCCTCCCCTCGCTCGGCGCCGGATCGCAGCCATGCTCCGCCAGTGACACCGGTCCGGCCCCCTCACCATCCCACCAGCCCCGTGTGCCGAGCGGCTCGGCCCAGGTCCGGGCCGTGTTCGAGCCCGGCCGGATCGGCGCCGTGCCTCGGTGGCCACTCTCGGCGAGCCGCTCACGGAGCCTGGACGGGTCCGCCGGGCATCGCCTCCACATGGAAAGCCCGTGCCAGTGCGCCCGGGGAACAGACCGACGACCTCGCCTGTCACGGCGATGAGGATCCGCACGGCGGGCGTGCTCCTCCCGGCCACCGTGGCGAGGGCCCAGCCGACACGCAGCAGCCGACTGAAGATGCTTCCCGCGTCGAGGCTCCAAGCGCGTAGTTGACCATCGCTCCGCCCACCACCAGCAGAACCCCCAGGGTCCGGCAGCCCAGCAGGACCACGATCCGCGTCATCACCGGCTCCCCCGCCACCCCCTCCTGCTGCTCGGACGGTCCGGCGACCTGCAGCTCGCCGCCGAACCGTTCTCGCAGCTGCGCGCCCTCCTGCAGAAAGCCCTCGGCAGTCGCCAGGGCCCGCTCGACATCGGCGGGGAAGAACTCCTCCTGCAGCTGCGCCGCGACCGGCAGGGGCTCGTCCGCGCCCGGTGCCGCGGCCCGGAGCCGGGCAAGTTCCTCCTGCAGCTGCGCCGCTCTCCTGCTGCGCCCGGGCGGCGAGCACCTCCGCATTGGGTCGGGCCCGGCGTGCCCAGTCCAGTTCCTTCTGTGCGGTGTGCAGCTGCCCGGTGAGCGCCGCCATCTCGGCGGCGGCCGCCGGGACATCGCTGAGTGCGACGACCTGGTCCTGGTGGGTGCCGAGGCGGTCCTTCTCCAGTGCCAGGTTTGCGGTCCATCACGTCGTACAGCCGGTCCGAGGTCTTGTCCGCCGGCGCGAGCGCCGTCCCCGCAGCGGGGGCCGGGCGGACAGCGATCGATGCCTCCGGTGTCTGTGCCGCCCGCAACAGGTCGCGGGCCTTGCGAAGGTCGATGGCCTGTTTGCGGGGCTCGGCTACCACCGCCCTGACCACGGCTTCCACAGAGGCCCTGGGGTGGCCGAGCCTTGGAACCTGGCCCCACGAGGTGGCCGAGGCCATGGAACACCACGATCGGGCCGACTGGCTCGACTCCGTCGCCCATCCCTCCGTGGACGAGGACGGAAAGATCGACGGGTGAGCCGAGGGACGTGCAACCTGGTGTGGATCATCGGGCTGCTCACGCAGCTGGTCGGCCGGCGGCCGCCCGAGGCAGCTGATATGCCCCGGGCCCGGTGCCCGTTGTGTCTGTACGGGCGGCGGTCCCGCCCGTACAGAATGCCCATGCAGGGGGACGCGGCCGACGCGCCGTGAACGTGTCCCGGCCTCGCGGGGAGGGGAGCCTCTCGCTACGCCGTATCCGCGGTCCACGGCCAGGTCGCGTGGCGGCCGGCCTCGATGAGGCCGACCATCCGGAACGCGGCGTCCGTGAGCCCGCCGAAGGTGTGCCGGTGGGGGCCCGACGGGATGTGGGCCGGCTGGTACCCCGCCAAGTTCCAGGTGTACACGGGGACCGAGGACGGTACCGGTTCGGCCGGCCTGCCGGGGCCCTGGTGCGCGGCCTGCTCGTCGGTGACGATCAGCACGCGGTCGTGGTCCCGGTAGTGGGCGCGCAAGGCCATCGTGGTCTGTGTACCCCCGAGACTATGGAACCGTTTCAGCACCTCCAGTACCGGTTCCCCCACCCCGAACGGCACCGGTGCGCTGGACCAGCCGAACTCCACCAGGTCCGCCTGCCGGGCGCGCATCGCGAGGGCGGTCCCGAAGACGGCCGCCGCGTCCGCGCGGCTCAGCGTGGACCGCTCGGAGACGGTGTCCCAGAACATGGAGTCGGACCGGTCCACCAGGATCAGCGTCCGGCCGGGCAGGGCCGGCACGTTGGCCAGGGAGTGGCCAAGTGCCCGTTCCAGCGGGGCAGCCCAACGGGGCGACGCGTGCCGGTGGGCGGCCAGGTACCGGAAGGGGAACTGCCGGGACCGGGCGACCTCGTCGGCATCGGAGATGCGTGCCGCCACCCGCGCCGCAACTTCGTCCGAGACCCCTGCTTCGTCGAAGTTACGCAGGTTCCGCAAGAGCGCCATGGGGCCCATCGAAGGAATCACGGCTTCCCAGACGGCGGCGTCCAACGGGCCGTGGAGCCAGCCCGCCAGGGCCTCCCAGGTCATGCCCGCCGCTGCCAGCCGTTCAGCGCCGCCCGGCCCGGTCGCCGTGGCGCGCCGCTCGTCCAGCGGCAGCTCCATCAGCGCCCGGTGCTCGCTCAGCAGCCGGTCGGAGGCCGGCACAGAGCCCTGCTCAGGGCGGTGGCGGCGGTCCAGGGCGTGCTGGAAGAGATCTCCCTGCCAGGGCTTGTCCGGATGGGGGGAAGCGTGCACGAGGTTGAGCACGTCCCCGAAGCGGAAGGCTTTGGAGGCGGTGTCGTACTTCAGCAGGGACCGCGAGGAGTACAGCCGGCGCACGGCGTCGGCGATGCCCCGCTTCACGGGTTGCGGCACGTTCCGCCCGTACCGCGAGGTCCAGTGGGCGAGCAGCTCTCCGGGCTCATCGGCGCGCTGGAGCACTGAGTCGACCACAGACCGGTTGGACGGGCCGTCGGCGGACCCGGTCTCCAGCCGTGCCCGGACATACGCGGCGGCGCCCACGAGGGACGCGGTGCGCATGTTGCCCTCACTGCGGAGCCAGCGCAGCAGGCCGGCCGTCCATACGGCGTCCTCGACGGCGAGTTGTGCCACGAGGCGGGCGTAGCGGTCGTCGCGCTCCTGGCGGCTCTCGTAGAAGGTCTGCTGGGAGGCGAAGTTGCCGACGGCCAAGAGGAAGAGCTCTTCCCGGGGCTCCCGCACGAACGCCGGGCCGCCTTCGTGGGTGCGCATGGCCTGCCGAGTGCGCCAGTGGTGGATCGCGGGTGCGGACGTGGCGCGGGCGGCTGCCGCTGAGACGTGCGGGGCCACGAGCATCTCGGACCAGATCTTGGAAACGCGTTGGGTGTGGCGAGGCAGTGAATCCCCCCGGATCCAGAGAACGACGGCCCCGGCCAAGAGGTTCCGACGGGGCGGGGTGCGGCCGCGCCGCCCGAGATCAAAAGGGGCGGCGGCATCACTTGAGTGTCGGAAGGAAGTAGCCGCAGCCGGGCGCATCGGGGGCGCGGTCGCGATGACACTCAAGCAGGCCAACCGACCTCTCGCCAGCGAATAAACGGTGCGAGCGCGTCAGGTCGGGGCTTCGGCGTAGTCGCGGAGCGTCCGGCGACGTGCGCTGCCCGGAGCAGCGAATGCCGGGCCCTCGGATATGTTCTTCCGGGCTCGCGCCGGCGGGTCCCACGAGTATTCGAGGGGGCGACGTGCCTGGTGAGCGGCTTGACGCGGAGTGGGTCCGGTCCTGGAGGGAGCAGGCCGGAGCGGCACTGACGAAGCTGATGCAGGCGTTCCGCCAGTGACGGAGGGGGCTGCCTGTTCGCGATCGGAGACAGCGGACAGGTCTGGAAGTCCACCACGGCTTCCCGGTCTGACGACTACGAGTCGCGGCGGCCACCTTGTAGGAGTTCCTCGAACACCTCCGCCGACGGATCGCGGACATGAACGGACGGTGATCCCCGGGCTGGTTCGGCCGGAGTGGTCCCAGGGCCTTCCACCCGGCGATACCGTGGTGAGACCCGCCAGTTACGTGCCCTGGAGCCCTCGATGAGCGAACAGTCGGCCCCCGCCGGCACCGCCCGGCAGCAGCTGGAGCCCGCAGCCGTCGACGCGGTCCGCGCGTACGCGGCCAGGACCCGCGAGAACGCCGACCGGTTCGCCGCCGTCCTGGAGGACATCGCAGAGAACGGGCTGCCCCCGGTGGGGGGCTGCACGCCGTGGGAGGAACTGCGCGGGGCCCACCTGGCCCAGCTCGCAGCCCAGCGCCCGGCCGTCGCCTGATGGCCACGCAGCACAGCCCGCGCCGTGCCCGGATTGCCTTCTCCGACTCCGCGGCGAAGCAGCTGGAGAACATCACCAGCGAGGCGGAGATCCACGCCCTGGACCGCGCCCTGGTCGTCGTCTCCGTCGACCCCGACGTCGGCGAGGCCCTCCCCGGCGACAGCACCGGCCCCCAGCTGCGCCAGTACACCGACGACATCGAGCGCGTCCGGCTCCTGTTCTGGGTCACGGCGCTGCGCACCGTGGTCGTCGTCGCCTACATCGAGGTCTGACCCGAGCCAAGGAGCACGATGCCGGCGATCGTCCAGGAACTCCTCCGGCCACCGCGGCCTCGGCGGCCGGCGCCGAGTGGTGGAGTGCCCGGTCACGGCCACCGTGCTCCGCGAGTTCGTTTCGCCACCGGACGGCCTTCTGACGGCATGCCCCTGAGCACCAGCGGCGGGTGCCGTGCGCCCTTCGGCCGCTCACCGGTCGACATCCACGCGGTGCGCCACGCATATGCCCTTCGCCCACTGACCCAGGACGTGGTCACCGCTTTGAACAACAAGGCAACCCTCGCGGGCATTGCCGACGCAGCCGCCGCGATCGGCCATGCCATCGCTACCGGCTCGACTCCCTGACCTGAACCTGCCGCAGCCGCTCCGGTCAGTCACAGCCGCCGCGGTCACGCGTGCCCTGTGTCGTTGATGGCACAGGTCAACGCGCCCGCACTCGGCTGTACGGCGCCCTCCGCCAGGCCGTGCTGCTCGGAGCGCTCCAGGCGGGGGGCGGGGGCCAAGGGCGTGATGCGGAGGTGCGGGACCATCCCCGCCCTGTACCGGCCCGGGTCTGGCCTGCGAGCAGAAGTGCGACGGTTTCCGGCTGCTCGTCTTCACCCCGCGTGCTCGTCCGCGGAGGCCCGTACCGGAGCCGCTCTGCAACTGGCCGGCGTCTCCTTGCCCATCCCGAACCGGACCGTGTCGGTGGCTGGTGACAGGATCTGCCAGGCTGATCGCCGCCCTGACCGCAGTCGGCGCGCCGCAAGGCACGGCCTCCATCGCGGCGGAGCACCTGTTGGCGCACCTTACGAGGAGACCCCGACATGACCCGGCCCGGCCGTCTCCGCTGAGCGGCGGCTGAGGCGTGGACCAAGCGGCTGATCACACCCGTGGAACGATCTTGTCGCGGCCTGCCGGCGAACGAACCTCACGGTTGAAGATCGAGTCAGCTGACCCGGAGACCGACCGCGAGCGTCAGTTCAAGGACCCGGTGCGGCGACTCGAGATCCGGAAAAAGCTCCCGCAGCTGCGACATCCGGTACCGGACGGTCTGGGGATGGACGAACAACGCCGCCGCCACCTCGTTCCGCCTGCCATGGTGCAGGAGCCACGCCCGCAGCGTCTCCTCCAGCCGCCGCGCGGTCGCGACAGGCAAGGTCTGCAACGGTGCGAGGGCTCGGGCACGCAGGTCGGCGAACGCGTCCGCGTCGGCGCTCAGCACCAGCTCGGGCAGGTGGTCCTCGGTGTCGCGGATGTCGGAGGAGAGGGTGCGCGCGCGGAGGGCGCGTGCGTACGAGGCGGACGCACGCGTCCACGGCCGGGCCGGGCCGACCACGGCGGTGCGGTCGGGCAGCTTCCTCAGCAGATGTGACCGGTCGGCGTCGGGGACGAGCAGCACGCCGGAGGCGTCCGGCAGATCGTCGAGGACGAGGGTGCCCGGGTCGAGCGTGCGGTAGGCCGGCCGGGCCTGCGCGGCCGGCAGCAGGACTGCGGTCAGCGAAACCGGAGGCTGCCACCCGGCCCGCCCGGCAGCGGCGAGGAGCACGTCCGGGCTCGCGCCGGAGAGGAGGTCGCGGGCCAGTTGTTCCAGGTGGCGCTCGTGGGCCCGGCCCCGCGCGGCCAGTTCGTCGGCGTGGCCCGCGGCGCTCGCTGCGGAGAGCTCGTCGATGTAGGCGAAGGTCAGCTCGGCGAATTTGGCGACCTGGGCGGCGGGCAGACCCGCGGGTACGGCACCTGCGGCCAGGCCTCGCCAGGCCACGCGGGCGCCGACCCGGTAGGCGCTGAGCAGGGCGTCCATCGAACGGCCGTCGCGAACCTCGCCGCGGCCCAGCTCGTAGGCCGCGTCTCCGGCGTCGCCGCCCGTGGCGTTCCCGCTCGCGAGGTCGAGGTAGAGGCCCAGGGCGGTGCGGACGGCTCGGCGGATGGTGGCGCCCATGCGGCCCGAAAGGGCGTTGGCGTAGGGCGGGACCTCGTCGATGATCGCCTGGACGACCTCGTCGGCGGTGGTCCTCAGCACGGCCCGAAGCGCGGTGACCGTCGTCTCGTCCAGGACCAGTTCGCTGGCCCTCCGGACTGCATGGCTCAATTTTTTGTTCCCTGCGAACAATTCAACCGATCAGATTCACGTCCTGCGGATAGGACTTTACCCTCTGAAGCACATCAAGCTGGGGTCATGACGAGTGCAGCCCTCCGCAGTAGGGCGTGGAAACTGCTGGAGATGGTCACGACGCCGCTGCTGCCGTCGGACTACCTCGACCTGGTCAGCCCGCTGCGTGCGGGCGGCGACCTGCGGGGGCGCATCGAGGCCGTGCACCCCGAGACGGGTGACGCCGCGACCCTCGTGATCAGGCCGGGACGGGGCTGGCGCGGTCACACAGCCGGTCAGTACGTGCGGATCGGCGTCGACGTCGACGGGGTGCGCCTGTGGCGTGCCTACTCGGTCACCTCGCCGACGAACCGCCAGGACGGCCGCATCACGATCACCGTGAAGGCGATCCCGGACGGCAAGGTCAGCAATCACCTGGTCCGCAGGGCGCAACCGGGCACGCTGATCCAGCTCGACCAGGCGACCGGTGACTTCGTGGTGCCGGAGGCAAGGCCCGCCAAGGTCCTCTACCTGACGGCCGGCAGCGGCATCACGCCGGTGATGGGCATGCTGCGCGACATCGAGCTCGACGACGTCGTCATGGTCCACTCCGCGCCACAGCCGCAAGACGTGATCTTCCGCAATGATCTGCACGACCTGGTCGCGGACAAGAAGCTGCGTCTCACCGAGCTGCACACGGACACGGACGGCATGCTCGACATCTCCCGTCTCGACGCACTCGTGCCCGACTGGGCCGAGCGCGAGACCTGGGCTTGCGGGCCCGCGGGCCTGCTCGACGCCGCCGAAGATCACTGGACCGAGCACGGCGTCCCAGAGCGCCTGCACACCGAACGCTTCCGCCCCGGCGTCGTCGTCACCGGCGACGGGGGCGAGGTCACGTTCGGCACCACCGGCAAGACCGTCGACGCGGACGGGGCCACGCCGTTGCTGGACGTGGGCGAGGAGGCCGGCGTACTCATGCCGTCCGGGTGCCGCATGGGCATCTGCTTCGGCTGCGTCACGCCGCTCACGGCGGGCGCCGTCCGCGACCTGCGCACCGGTGAGATCACCGAGGCCGGGCCTGGCGTCCTCATCCAGACCTGCGTGTCCGCCGCGGCGGGCCCCTGCGACATCGAACGGTAGGAGCACCTTGACCGCCATCGACCCCACCGCCCACCTGACCGCGGAGCAGATCGAGGAGCTCGGCCGCGAGCTGGACGCGATCCGCGACGAGGTGATCGCCGGCCGCGGCGAGAAGGACGCCGCCTACATCCGCAAGGTCATCTCGGCACAGCGCAAGCTCGAGCTGTTCAGCAGGGGTGTCCTGCTGTTCTCGATCTTCCCGCCCGCGTGGCTGGTCGGCACCGCCGGCCTGTCCGTGGCGAAGATCATGGAGAACATGGAGATCGGCCACAACGTCCTGCACGGCCAGTGGGACTGGATGCGGGACCCGAAGATCCACTCCACCACCTGGGACTGGGATCACGTCTCGCCGGCCGAGCAGTGGAAGCACTCGCACAACGAGCTCCACCACACGTACACCAACGTGATCGGCAAGGACAACGATCTCGGCTACGGCATCATGCGCGTCGACGAGGACCAGAAGTGGCACCCGTTCCACCTCGGCCAGCCGCTGTGGAACTTCATCAACGCCTGCTTCTTCGAGTACGGCATCGCCGCCTATGACCTGGAACTCGGCAAGAACCTCAACAAGCGCCGCCGCAAGAACCCGGAGTTCCGCGCGCGGGCCAGGGCCGTGGGCCGCAAGATCCGCAAGCAGGTGCTCAAGGACTACGTGATCCACCCGCTCCTTTCGGGGCCGTCGTTCCTCACCACGCTCGCCGCCACGTTCACCGCGAACCTGGTCCGCAACATCTGGTCCCACTCGGTGATCATGTGCGGGCACTTCCCCGAGGGCGTGCAGGTCTTCGAGCGCCGGTCGATCAAGGGCGAGACGCGCGGCCAGTGGTACCTGCGCCAGATGATGGGCTCGGCGAACATCAGCGGCAGCAAGGCCATGCACTTCATGACCGGCAACCTGTCGCACCAGATCGAGCACCACCTGTTCCCTGACCTGCCGAGCAACCGGTACGCCGAGGTCGCGGTGAAGGTGCGCGCGCTGTTCGAGAAGTACGAGCTGGAGTACGTCACCGGGCCGCTGCCCAAGCAGGTGTTCTCCGCGTGGCACAAGGTCTTCCGGCTCTCGCTGCCGAACAGGAAACCCAGGGTCAAGACGCCGGACCGCGAGCAGGAACTCGTCGCGGCCTGATTCCCGGTATGGGTTCGGATCGTCCGACCGTACCGGCGGCACCGCCGGTACCGGAGAGCAGCAGCAGCGGCTGACCGGGCTGGGCGTGGCCCGGCCCGGCCCGGGGGGAATCCGGCGTACAGCAATCAACCCAAAAGGGGATATAGCTCTGCCACGGCTTCGTTCGTGTCCGCTGGAGCACCTAGCCTGACCAGCGAGGACCTGTCAGAACCGAGAGGCAAAGAAGATGATCTACACACTCAACGGCGACAACGTCGAGATCACCGACGCACTGCGCGATACCGTCGGCGAGAAGCTGGCCGGGCTCAACACGCAGGGTACCGAAACCACCAGCGCTCGCGTGAACCTGAAGATCAACGGCTCGGAGCAGACCGCCTCGGGCACCCTCCAGGTGGACGGCCAGGACCTCACCACCATCACCGCAAGGGCCTCCGACATGCCCGCGGCCATCGACAGCCTCGTCGGCAAACTCTCCGCCCAGCTCAGGAGGCACACGCAGAGGCAGCACGGACGCCAGAAGTAGTCAGAACCACCTCCGGGTGTTCCGGTCCGGGACCATGACCGGTGAGCGGGTGGCGGAGCCGGAAGCGCCGGCAATCGTGTGGGGACACCGCCGAGCACGGCTTCACCGAAAATCTCACAGCCGCCCGCGCGTGCTTCGCACTCCGCCGGGCGCAGTCGCACGGGGCCGGCCGGAGTGAGGCGCTGCCGGGCGATGCCGCCGGACAGCGGCTGCTCTTCGAAACCCTGCTGCGGGCGGGACGGCGATGGTCGTACACGCAGCGGCCCGAACGCATCGGACTCGGCCGGGTCGTGGTCGTGCCGGGCGGCCGCCCCGGCTTCGGCGTGCGCGGCCCGGCAGCCGTGGGCGCCGAGCGCGTCGAGGACGGGGGCGGGGCGCCAGGTGAAGGCGATGACCGCTGCGGCCTGTGCCACCGCGTAGTTGTCCGGGGCGTAGTCGTGGGGCGCGAGGCGGGATGTCGAGCCGGTCGGCAGGAGGGCGTACTGCCCTGGTCGGTAGGCGTAGCTTGCCGCCCGCGGGCGCGGGGGTGGGACGGGTGCGTCGTCAGGCGACGAGTGCGTAGATGCCGCTGGCGGTCAGCCAGAGTCCGGCCAGCAGGGAGAGGGTGACGATCAGCTGGTCCTGGTGGTGCTCCAGCCAGCTCCGCAGGGCGTTCAGCCGGGCCTGGGCGGCGCGCGGCGCCCAAACGGTGTACAGCTCCATGACCAGGAGGCTGAGGGTGGCCAGCAGGCAGTAGCCGGTCAGGGCGAGCCAGTCGGAGAGGGAGGAGAGGTCGGCCTCGACGACCGTGGCCGCGCCGGCGCCGACCAGGGCCCACGGCTGGAGCAGCCAGGCGAGTGCGGCGGCGGTGCCGAGCGAGGCGTTGTCCACGCGGGCCGTCCAGCTCGGTGGCCGGTGCGGGCGGGGCGGCCGCCGGAGCCGGTAGCCGCCGAACAGCACCAGGCCGACGCCGATGGCCAGCTTGGCGGCGACCGCGGCGGTCGACGGCGTGCTGTGGTGGACGGGCGGCGATCCGCCGGTCAGGAACAGGACACAGGCGATCACGGCGACCAGATTGGCCAGCCAGGACAGCAGGAAGGCGAGACCCTTGCGAACGCCTCGGCGCGACGCGAGCAGCAGGGTGAAACCGCTGTTGTGCAGCGGTCCAAGGGTGATGGCCGTACCGATCACGACCAGGTCGACGACCATCGGCACAACCGCTCCCGGAAGTCAGGGCCGCCCGGGGCCGCCGGGCGGGCGATGCGCACGCGTGCCCGGTGGGCGGGAATGCCGGAGCCCGGTCGGTGCCCGTCTCGACTTTGCGGCTCCCGGCCCGACCGGTCAAGCCAGCCACGCCGGTGCCGCGAAGGCCGCTGCCCCGTCACGGGCAGGGGCGGCTGTGCTCTTGCGGCCGGGGTGGGTGCCGTGCGGCCGCCGGTTCACGGGGTCCAGTACCGGGCCAGGGCTCCTTCCCGGTACGGGGCGGGGCTGACGCTGAGGTCCCCGGAGAAGGGGCGGTCCAGGACGAAGACCAGCAGCAGGCTGAAGCCGACGGGTCCGGCGACCGAGGCGACGAACAGGACCTGGACCCGCAGCTTGCGCAGTCCGTAGAGGAACGTGAGCGGGATCAGGACCAGTGCGCCGCCGAAGGCCAGAGCCTGGAGCAGCGGGGGCAGTTCCCGGCGGGCCATGGTGATCCGGGCGCGGCGTTGGGAGGCGATGTCGTTGAGATGATCGACGGCCTGCTCGTAGAAGACCTGCTGGGCCTGGCCTTGCGGGTCGTACGTCTGGAGCACCCGGAACGCGTCCTGCAGATGGACTTCCGTGGCCCCGTAGCTGGGGTTCCCCGCGCGCATCCGGGGCCATTGGTCCTCGACGACGGCGTGGACGTAGCCGCTCGCGGCCGAATCGATACGGACGCGCACCGGTTGCGGGAACGCGGCGGCGTCACGGCTGATGAGCGCCGCGTTGGCGGCCTCGGAGGCGACGATGGTCTGGGTGTCCTCCAGTTGCGTCCACAGGGTGCCCGCGGCGCAGCAGCACGCTGCCGGCGACGGCGAGGAGGACGGTTCCACCGACGGCGACGAGGGCGAGCGTGGTGGTGCTGAAGTGGTTGAGCAGCCATGGCGACATGTGCGTGGAGTGCAGGCCGGACGAACCACCCATCGGACCGCGGCTTCAAGCACCCCCGCGGGCCTGCGCGAAGACATTCACACCACCGGGTGAGGCGCGATCCGTCCGACCCGACGCGGGTGTCCGCCGTGCCTCTCGCCTGAGCGCTCCGCATCGGCCGGCGCTTGAGGGCGCTCGGTCGCAGGCGCCGGGTCCGCGATGCTTGGGGCATGCGTGCTGCCCGCCTGATCCGTATGGCCCTTCTCGTCCAGTCGAGCCCTGGGCTGACCGCCGCGTCCCTCGCCCGGGAGCTGGGCGTCTCCGGGCGTACGGTGATCCGCGATGCCCAGGCCCTGCAGGAGGCGGGCGTTCCCGTCCGGGCGGAGCGTGGTCGCACGGGCGGCTACCGCCTGGCGCCGGGCCACCGGACCCGGCTGACCACGCTGCATCCCACCGAGGCGGAAACGCTCTACCTCTCCGGTCTGCCCACGGCCCTGCGCGATCTCGGGCTGTCGGGACCGGCGGACACGGCCCGGCTGAAGCTGTCGGCCACCCTGCTCCCGTCGCTGCGGGCGGCGGCGGAGTCGTCGGTGCGCCGCTTCCACCTCGACGCCCCGGCCTGGTTCCGCGAGCCGTCGGCGCCGGAGTCGCTGCCGGAGCTGGCGCGCGCCGTGTGGTCCGATCGCGCGGTCGAGCTGGCGTACGCGCGGCCCGGCCGGGACGGCGCGGCGCCCCGGACCGTGATCCGGCTGCTGGAGCCGTACGGACTCGTCCTGAAGGCGGGGGTGTGGTACGTCGTGGGCCGTGTCCCGGGTGAGCGGCCTGGCCGGGGCGACGCCTGGCGCACCTACCGCGTCGACCGTGTCACCGCGCTGTCCCCGGCCCCGGGCGCCGATGAACCGTTCGTCCGCGAACCGTCGTTCGACCTGGCCGCGCACTGGCGGGACCACGCCGCCGGGTTCGCCCGGGCGCTGCTGCGCTCGACCGTCACCGTGCGTCTGACGGAGCGGGGTCTGCGCCGGCTGCCCGCCGTGGTGGATCCGGCTGGTGTGGGCGAGGCGCTGGCGTCGGCGTCCGCGCCGGACCCCGTCGGGCGCGTCACGCTCGACCTGCCCGTGGAGTCGGACGATGTCGCCTTCGCCCAGCTGGCGGGCCTGGGCGCGGAGGTGGAGGTGCTGGCCCCGCCGGGCCTGCGCGCACGCTTCCGGGAGCACGCGCAGGCCCTGGCGGCCCTGTACTGCGCGGAGTCGGAGGATCAGCGGTAGTCGTCCGGCGACCCGTCCTTACCGCCCCACACGATGTCCTCGAAGTAGGCCCAGGCGTCCGGCCGGCTGCCGTCCACGTCCCGTACGCCGTAGGCCTTGGCGAGGTCCGCGCTGGAGGCGGACTTCCCGTTCCAGCGGGCCGCCCGGTCGGGGTCGGCGGCGAGCACGGCGAGAGCGCGGGCCAGGTAGTACGGCGACTCGGCGATGGCGAAGTGCGGCTCCCGCGCGACGGCGTCGCGCCAGTTCTCCTCCGTCACGCCGAAGTTTGTGAGCATCTGCTCCGAGCGCAGGAAGCCCGGTGTGACGGCCACCGCCATGCCCCCGTACTCCGCCAGCTCCTCGCCCAGTCCGAAGGCGATCCGGATCGGGGCGTTCTTCGCGAGGTCGTAGTAGAGGTTCTCGCGGTAGCGGCGGTTGGAGCGTGCCGTGCCGTCGGTGACCTCCACGTGCAGCGGCGCGTTCGAGCGGATCAGGAGCGGGAGGGCGAGTGCCGCGGTGATCACGTGCGAGCGCACGCCGAGTTCCAGGATGCGCAGTCCGTCGGCGAGCGGCGTCTCCCAGCTCTTCTTGCCGAAGACGGAACCTGCTGTCAGGTGCTCGCCGCCCCACAGGTCGTTGACGAGGATATCGAGCCTCCCGTGGTCGCGGTCGATCCGGTCGACGAGCGCCCGTACCCGGTCCTCGTCCAGGTGATCGGTGGGCACTGCGATGCCGGTGCCGCCGGCCGCCGTGACGAGCTCCGCGGTCTCCTCGATGGTCTCCGTGGTCCGGCCGACCTCGCTGACGTGCTCGCGGGTGGTGCGGCCGGTGACGTAGACCGTGGCGCCGGCGCGGCCGAGTTCGACGGCGAGGGCACGTCCGGCGCCGCGGGTGGCGCCGGCGACGAGCGCGATCCGGTCGGCGAGGGGCGCCTTGTGGTCGGAGTGCCGGGTGTCGGTGTCGGTGCCGGTGCCGGTGGCGGTGTCTGTGTTCTTGTCCATGTCACCACCGTGCCTGCCAAAGGTGACAGATCACGTCACCTTTTTCTCGCGGTTCAGCGTGTCTTCGGGAACGCCGCTCGCAGGGGCGCGCCGCGCGTCGTGAAGGCGATGCGGAGGACCGGGAGTACGCAGAGCGCCTGCACCGCCGCGTACCACCAGGGGCAGACGCCCGGGATCAGGTCGACGCCGACGACGGCGACCGGGAAGACGGCCGAGATGCCGCGCAGGCGCTCGAAGGCGCGTCGGGAGCCCCGGGAGGCGGAGAGGGCCAGGCGGTGGAGCAGCGCCGCGATGAGGGGGAGCAGGACCGCGCGGATCCACATGAACGGGTTCACCATGTGGCCCGTGCTCGCCACCGCGATGACCGCGAGGAGGGCGGCGGCGGTGAGAGCGCCGTAGACCTTGACGCCGACCCGGGTCGTGGCGAAGGCGTCCAGGGCGGCGGGGGTGTTGAGGAGGGCCGGGTCGGCGGTCGTGGTGTTCGCGTCGTTTTCCATGGCCATGACGCTACGGAGCAGCCGTACCGCGCGGTATCGGCCTGGCCCCACAGGGGGGTGGGGCCAGCCCCACTCCCCTGCCGGGCCGGGGCGTGGCGGGCTCCGGGCGGTGCACAGTGGGGGTGTCGAACGAGTGAGGGGGAGTCATGGGACGGGTGGGTTCACGGGTGGTGGGGGCCGGGGCGGGGTTCGGGCGGACGTGTGCCGCCGCCGCCGTCTGCATGCCGGTGCCGGTGGTGTGGGCCGCCGCCGTGGGGTTGGGGGTGTGGTGCGGGGCGGAGCACCCGTGGGCGTGGATCGGGCCGGCCGTGATCGTGTGCGCGGGCACGCTCGCGCCGGCGCGGACCGTCTGCCGGGCGGTCCGGTTCCTCGTCGCGCGGTGGACCGGCACCGACATCCCCGCCGGGTACCTGGAGGCCGGGCCGGTGATGCAGTTGTCCACCGGGTACTGGTGGAACGGCTTCAGCTACGAGCGCAGCCGCCGGGACGCCGTCATGGACCAGCGGATGCGGCTGTGGTGGAGCGACCCCGCCACCTGGCGTGACCTCCGCTTCGCCGTCGTCGCCCCGCTCACCGCGGGGGTGGTGGCCGCCCTGCCGCCGGCCTTGCTGGCCGTCGCCGTCCTCGGGTTCGCCCGGCCCGGAACCGCCGCGCGTCTCGTCGGGGCGGGCGCCCTGGTCCTGGCCGTCGGCTGCGGCCCGTACGCCTGGCGGTGCCTCGGCCCGGTGGCCGTCCGTTTCCTGCGGCCCTCACCCGCGATGGTGCTGGCGGAGCGGGTGGACGAGCTGACCTCCCAGCGGGCCGACGCCACCGTCGCGCAGGCCGCCGAGATCCGCCGCATCGAACGGGACCTCCACGACGGCGCTCAGGCCCGCCTCGTCGCCCTCGGGCTCTCCCTGGCCACCGCCGAAGCGCTCATGGACCGGGACCCCGAGCAGGCCAAGGCGCTGATGCGGGAAGCGCGGGCCGGCGCCGCCGCCTCGCTGACCGAACTCCGCGAACTCATACGGGGCATCAGCCCGCCCGTCCTGAGCGAACGGGGGCTCGTCGACGCCGTGCGCGCGCTCGCGCTGGACGTCCCCCTCGACGTGGCCGTCCGCGCCGGCGGCCCGCTGCGCCTGGACCCGCCGATCGAGTCCGCCGTCTACTTCGGCGTCGCGGAGCTCCTCACCAACGCGGTCAAGCACGCCGGAGCGGCCCGGGCGCACGTCTCCCTCGTACGGGACGACACGGGCATCGTCGTGGAGGTCGAGGACGACGGCCGGGGCGGGGCCGACGCCCGGCCCGGTGGCGGGCTCGCCGGTCTGCGCCGCCGCCTGGCCGTCTTCGACGGCACGCTCGCGATCACCAGCCCCCAGGGCGGGCCGACGCGTGTGAGGATGGCCGTACCATGCGAATAGTCGTAGCCGAAGACCTGTACCTCCTGCGCGATGGGCTGGTCCGCCTGATCGAGGCGTTCGGGCACGAGGTGGTGGCCACGGCCGCCACCGGGCCCGAGACGCTCGAAGCACTGCGGACGCACCACCCGGACGTGTCCGTCATCGACGTCCGCATGCCTCCGACCCAGTCGGACGAGGGCCTGCGCGCGGCCCTCACCGCCCGCGCCGAAGTCCCCGGCCTGCCGGTCCTGATCCTCTCCCAGCACGTCGAGCAGCTGTACGCCCGCGAACTGCTGGCCGACGGCTCCGGCGGCGTCGGCTACCTCCTCAAGGAGAGCGTGTTCGACGCCGACCAGTTCATCGGCTCCCTGGAGCGCGTGGCGCAGGGCGGCACCGCCATGGACCCGGCCGTGATCGCGAAGCTGCTGTCCGGCAGTGCCCCCGACCGGGGGCTGGGGCGGCTCACCGAACGCGAGTACTCCGTGCTGGGCCTGATGGCCGAGGGTCTGTCCAACCACGCCATCGCGCGCCGCCTGTTCCTCAGCGAGGGCGCCATCAGCAAGTACACGACCTCCCTGTTCGGCAAACTCGGCGTCACGGACGACGACGACACCAACCGCCGCGTCCGCGCGGTCCTCACCTACCTCAACAAGCCCTGAACGGGTTTTCCGGTCGGAGTCATTCGGGGCGGTTGAAGCGGTGGGCGGCCCAGAGCAGGGCCATGGCGCCGGTCGTCAGGAGGGTCGCCGCTTCGAGGAGGAGCGGAGGCTGTCGGCCGAACCATTCGAGGCCCGCCACGGCTGCCTGGTCGGGTACGCGGAGGGTGATGCTGCGCCGGAGCAGGTCCACTCCGTAGGCGAGCGGGTTGACGGCGGCCAGTGAACGGGCCCAGCCCGGCAGGTTCTCCAGTGGGAAGAAGCCGCCGGAGAGGAACAGCAGCGGCATCATCACCAGGCCGAGCAGCATGTGGAACACCTCGGGGCGGCCCAGGGTCACGGCCAGGGCCAGGGAGAGGGCCGTGATGGCGAAGGAGGCCAGGACCATGCCGGCGAGGAGCAGCGCCAGGAGGAGCGGATCGTAGGGCAGGCCGACCGCTCCGGCCAGGGCGAGCAGGACCGCGCCCTGGACCGCGGCGACGGTGGTACCTCCGGCGCAGCTGCCCAGGAGGAGGGTGGAGCGGCGTACGGGGGCCATCAGCAGTTCGCGCAGGTAGCCGCTCTGGCGGTCGGTGATCAGGCGGATGCCGACCATGATGGCCGGGGTCTGGACGGTCATCATCAGCATGCCGGGGAACAGGTAGGTCTGGTAGCCGACGCCGAGGGTGGAGTTGGGGATCAGGGCCGCCAGACCGCCTCCCAGGATGAAGAGGTAGAGCACCGGCTGGATCAGCATCAGGGCGGTGTGGGTGCGCTGGGTGGACAGGCGCAGCAGATCGCGGTGGACCAGTGCGTGGACGGCCCGCAGTTCACGGCGCAGGCGGGGCGGCGGCGGAGGGGCCGCGGTGTCGGGGCCGCCGGGGGTGTCCGGGGCTCCGGGCTTCTTGAGAGCGGGTGTGGTCACAGGCCCCCCTCGGTCGTCGCCGTGGTCGCGGTCGACTGGGTGGTGGCGGACGGTGTGGCGGGGCGTGCGGTGTGGATGCTGCGGCCGGTGTGGTGGAAGAAGACGTCGTCGAGTGTCGGCGGGGTCGCGGAGGCGGCCCGGACGGGGATGCCGTGGGCTTCCAGGGCCGCGCACAGGCGGGGGATCCAGGAGCTGCCGTTGGGGACGCGCAGGCTGATCCCCTCGCTGTCGAGGGTCGTGACGGTGCCCGGCGGGGCGGTCCGGCGTACGACGTGGTGCGCGGCCGGGTCGTCGTTCGTGCGCAGTACCACCCGGTCGTCGCCGATCGCGGCCTTGAGCGTGAGGGGGGTGCCCTGTGCCACCAGGAGGCCGCCGTCGATGATGGCGAGGCGATCGCAGTTCTCCGCCTCTTCCAGGTAGTGGGTGGTGACGAAGAGCGTGGTGCCCTGCCGGTCGCGCAGTGCGCGCAGGTGTTCCCAGACCTGGGCGCGGGCGTGGGGGTCGAGTCCGGTGGTCGGCTCGTCGAGGAACAGGATCCGGGGCTCGTGCAGCAGGCCGCGGGCGAGCTCCAGGCGTCGGCGCATGCCACCGGAGAGGGTGCGTACCGGGGAGCGTCGCCGGTCGGTCAGGCCGACCGCCTCAAGTGTCTCGGTGGCGCGGCGGCGGGCGTGGCGGCGGCTCATCCCGTAGAGACGGGCGTGGATGTGCAGGTTCTGTTCCGCCGTCAGGTCCGTGTCGAGGGCGCTGTGCTGGAAGAGCATGCCGACCTGTTGCCGCACCCGGTCGGGTTGGCCGAGCACGTCGGCGCCGGCCACCGTGGCCCGTCCGGCGGTGGGGCGGGCGAGGGCGCACAGGAGGGCGATGGTGGTGGATTTCCCCGCGCCGTTGGGGCCGAGGAAGGCGAAGGTTTCGCCTTGGCGGACGTCCAGGTCCAGGCCGCGGACGGCGTGGGTGGTGGTGCCGTCCGGCCCCGGGTAGCTCTTGACCAGACCGCGTGTGCTGATGGCGTGCGCCGGCTCGGGAGCGGCCCCCGCGGTGTGCGGGCTCGTGGGGGCGGCCGTGAGGAGGGTTGCCTGGGCGGGCGTGTCGTCGCCGGCGTGTGGCTGCATGGTCGGGTCCTCGTCTGCGGGGTGTCGTCTGCGGACTCGGGTGTGGGTGGGTGGGGCGGCTCGCGCTCCGGCCGGCGGCGCCGTGGGGCAGCCGCCGGCCGGAGGTTTGTGGAGCCCGTTTCGTCTTGTCCCGTTCGGGTGTCGACCAGGGAGCACGGGGTGCTCCCTCCCGGCGGGGCCGGTGTTCAGCGCCTCGGCGACGAGACCGCCGTCGTCTCGGCTGCTGGGCGGTACCGGAGCCGAAGGGGCCTGGTGCCGGGTCAGTTACAGCTGATGCCCACGCAGACGGTGTTGAGGAGCGTCAGCAGGCCGACGCACTCGCAGGTGTTGGCGAACGCCACACCGTCGGCGCCGACGGGGTCGGTCTCCGGAAGGGCGTGCAGGTGAGCGAGCAGTTCGAGGTCGCGGTTCTCCATGGCTTTCTCCTTCTCTGTGAGATGGCGGCAGGTTCCCTGCCGCTCAACCCGGCTGCTGGATCATCCAGTGCCGGGAGTCTGTGTGGCGGGTCCGCAGGAGGAACGCCAGGATTCCCGCGGATCCGTCGCTCCAGCCCGTCGAGACGTCCCCGTACTCGTTGGGGAAGACGACGTGGCCGTCGCGGTGGGCCCGTTCGGCGACGATGAGGCGGGCCAGGTCCTCGGCCGACGTGCGGTGGGCGGGATCCCCCGTGGCCGTGGCCATGTCGAGGAGGAAGTCGCCGTTGCCCGCCAGTCCGTGGCATTGGGTGAGGGGGGCGCGGGACGCCCGCTCCACGACGGCGCGTGCGGCGTTGCGGGCGAGATCGCCGAACCGGTCGTCGCCGGTGGTCTGCCACAGCCGGATCAGGAAGGAGCCGATTCCCGCCGAACCGTGGCACCAGTACGGGGCCGTGGGCACGTTTCCCGCCTGCGCCGGCCACTGGGCCGTCTCCCCGACCGTCAAGGCCGTGGCCACCAGCTCCTCCCCCGCCGCCAGGGCCAGGTCCAGGTGTTCCCGGCGGTTCGTGACGGCTGCGGCGGCGAGGAGGAAACATCCGATGCCGGACGTTCCGTGGGCGAAGCCGAGGTAGCGTTTGCCGGCTTCCTTGGAGACGGCTTCCGCAGGGACCGGCCAGCTCACGCCGGCCGGCTCGGGCCGGGCGGCGGCGGCCAGCCGGTCGGCCGCGTCGGCGACGAGTTCGGCGAGGCGCGGGGCGCCGGTGCGGTGCCACAGGTGGGCGGCGGCGAGTCCGCTGCCCGCGGAGCCGTGGGTGACGTCGTGACTGGGCGTCGGCTCCTGCGGAGCCAGGGCCAGGGCGAGCGCGTGGTCCATGAGCGTGCGGTCGTCGACGGCGCGGCCGGCGTCGTACAGGGCCCAGGCGGTCCCCCGGCCGCCGAAGTGCAGCCCGGGGCGCGTGGAGCGGGTGTCCGTCCGAGCCGCGATCCAGTGGCCCGCGGTGGAGATGGTTTCCGGCAGGCGCGGATCGCCGGTGAGCTCGAAGTACCGGGTCAGGACCGCCAGGACACCGGCCGCGCCCTGCTGCACGGTACAGGGGTCGGTCTCCCCCGCCATGGTGGAAACGGGCCACAGCCGCCTCTCGTCCCGGGGGGTCATCGAATCGAGGAGGTGTTCCACGATCCCCGCGACCGCGGCCGCCGTCGCGTCGTGCCCGGGGTCCTCGCCCGTCGGCCCGGCGGCGGGGTGCGCGGGGAGCGGCCTCGCGGTGCGGCGGAGGGCCGCGCGTGCTCTGGCCGGGTCCCAGCGCTCGGCCGGATCGTCCTTCATCAGCCCGAGGATCATCTCGGGCAGGCCGTCCGGCAGGCGGAGCGTACGTTCGCAGGCGGCCAGCCACTCGGCGAGCCGCTGCTCCGCGGATCTCGTGGCGGGCTCCTCGGGCAGCAGGTTGGGTATCTTCCCGGCGAGGACGAAGCACACGGTGGCGCCGAGGCTGTAGTAGTCGGCCGTCGGGGAGACGGGCGCGTCCGCCAGCCGCTCGGGGGCGCTGAAGCCCGGGGTTCCCACCGTCGTCGGGAGGGCGGCGTCGTCCTTCAGGACGGCGAGTTCCAGGTCGATGAGGCGCAGTTCACCGTCCGGCCGGACCATGATGTTGGCGGGTGTGAAGTCCCGCAGGACGCAGCCGCAGGCGTGTGCCGCGGCGAGGAGGTCGACCAGGCGCCCGGTCTGGGCCAGGGCGTCGGTGCGATAGCGCTCGCTGCCGACGTCGCGGAAGTGCTCGGCGACCCAGTTCCGCAGGGGGACGCCCGGTATCTCCTCCTGTGCCAGGAACAGGTGTCCCCCGTGCTCGAACATCGCGAGGGGCTCCGGTGCCAGGCCCGTGCCGGTGAGGTTCTCCAGTGTCCGGGCCTCGGCGCGCAGCCAGTCGCGTACATCGCAGCCTGACGCGTCGGCCTCCACGTGCGGCCGCGCTTCCTTGATGACGACGGGTGCACCCGTGGTGACGTCCGTCCCGCGGTAGACGCCGCCCTTGTTCGTGTGGCGTATCGCCTCCCGGACCGAGAAGCGGCCGCCGAGCAGCACCGGGCCCGGCGCCGCCTCCTCCGTACGCGGTGGGGCCGGCACCGATGCGGGGAAGGGGCTGACCGCCCAGGACGGCGGGGAATACTGTCCGGTGCGTATGTCCTCCACGGGGTTGCCGTCGGGGTCCTCGATGAACCACACGAGCAGTCCCTCGTCCGACAGTCGCCGCCTGCCCACGAAGGCGCCGTAGCGGTAGTGCACGAGGCTGTTCACGGCGTAGGGCTGGTCCGACAGGATCCGGGGGCCGGCCAGCCCCGCCGTGGCCTGGTGCAGCTCCAGCGCGATCCGGGCGGCGTCGGTGTCGGAGCGCGGGTAGACGGTGATGAACTTGCCCGAGCTTCCCCGTGGCGTGGCGCGGGAGTTGAGTGCGCTCACCTGTTCCAGGGACCGGGCGAACTTGAACGCCGACCGGTCTCGCAGCAGCACGTCCAGGGCCTTCGCGAGGACTGCCGGTGCTGAGGCGGACGTCGCCGACACGTGCAGTTTCCAGCCCTGCTGCTGCCGCGTCGCGGACAGGGGCGTGAGGCGGCACCACATCTCGTCCGCGTCGGTGCTCCAACGCGCGCCCTCACCGGTGGCGTCCAGCGCCCGGCGGAGCAGATCTTCGAGGTCGACTTCGGTTGCGTGGCTCGTCATGCCTGTCCCTCTCAACGGCGAGGACCGCTGGTTGGAATATGCCTTCGGTAAGAAGAACGTATAGCCGTGGCCGGATGGACGTCAGTCGGTTCGGTGAGCGCACGGTGTTGTTGCGCTGCCGAGTGGTGTCAACCGGCGCATAAAAGAAGTACGCGGGAGCGTATGGGGTGGCGATACCTCCTGCACCCCATGGGCGGCACACCGGAGATCACTCCACCTCCGGGGAATGAAAGCAGTGGGTTTTATTCACTCCGAATTCTGCATGGACCGAAGGGGCTGCGGATGTGAAATCCGGGGCGACCGTAAACGGGTACACCATTTCCGGTACCGCCGTGAAGGTCTTCACGCGCGACGGCCACCAGCGCCGCCCTCGGCTCCACCACCAGGCACTCCTCGGTTTCGGTCCGAGCTCCGCATTCAACACGAAAGGTTTTTCCGGTCGCGCTGAACGCTATCGGCGCGGCACTTACGCCGTACAGCTTTCCTCCCACTCCGCCCGCAGTAAAGGTCCGATCCCGCCACGGCGCCTACCTGCTGCGCGGCAGGATTCGACGCGTCAACGCGATGCGCGATCACGCCCCTGAGCTGTGCGCGGGCTCGAAGGTTGAAGAATTAACCGTCGCCGAACTGCTGCTCGGGATCGACTGAAAAGCAAACTGGGGTTCTCTTGCCGCCGCGGGCACCCGGATGTCGACAAATGTGATCCGAGGGAATGCAGCGCCGGATGGGAAGCGAGTACACGGAACGGCACACCCGGAGTTCGAGCGGGACCCGGTCCCGGCGGCCGGTCCCGCTCGGCGGGCGATGCCGTCGAGGCGGGCGTCCGGGCTGTGGCGCGAAGGCCTCGCGGGTGGCCTCGACGAGCCGTTCGCGGCTGCGTCGCGCGTCGCGCCGTACGGGGACTGCCATCGCCACCCTCCACTTCGCCGACGAATTAACCGGGGAGCAGTCCCCGCTTTGCATGCTATGGTCGGCACAGAAGCGGGGAGCATTCCCCGGTTAACTTCCCGGAGGGACGCGGACCATGACGGACACGGCTTTGGTACTGGGCGGCGGCGGAGCGGTCGGGCTCGCCTGGACCGTCGGGGTACTCGCGGGCCTGGCCGAGGCGGGCCTGGATCTCTCCGGTGCCGACGTGACGATCGGCACCTCGGCGGGCTCGGTGATCGGCGCCCGGCTCGCCTCGGGCGTGACGGCCGAGGAGATGTACGAGGAGAACCTCGCCGGGGCCCCCGCGCTCGACGTCACCGTCACCCTGGGCCAGACCGCCCGCTTCCTGTGGGCCGCGCTCGGATCACGTGACCCGGAGCGCTCCGTCCAGCGCCTCGGCCGGGCCGCGCTGGCCGCCCGTACCGCCCCCGAGTCGGCCGTCCACGGCGCGGTCGCCACGCTCCTGGAGGGTGTACGGGAATGGCCCGCCCGCGATCTGCGCCTGACTGCCGTCGACGCCCGGTCCGGAGCCCTGGAGGTCTTCGACGCGGCCTCGGGCGTCACCCTGCCCGAGGCCGTGGCGGCGAGCTGCGCGGTACCCGTGGTCTGGCCGCCGGTATCGGTGGCCGGCCGCCGCTGGATGGACGGCGGCAGCCGCTCGACGGCCAACGTCCAGCTCGCCCGCGGCCATCGGCGGGTCGTCGCCATCGCCCCGATCCCGAAGGCGGTCGGTCCGCACCCGAGCGCGACCGAACAGGGCGCGGAACTCGCCGCGGGCGGGGCCTCGGTGGCCGTACTCACCCCCGACCGCGCCTCGCGCGCGACGTTCGGCCGCAACATGCTCGACCAGAGCCGCCGGGGTGCCGCCGCCCGTGCGGGCCGCGTCCAGGCCGCCTCGTACGTGGACACCGTACGCGCGGTCTGGAAGCCCTGAGTCCACCGGCCGGCATCGCCGCCGGCCGGGCACGTCCGTCCCACAGTTCGCACCAGCACGCGGGGAGCGCCGCATCCGGGCGCGCCCGGAACCAAGGAGAGACCATGACCGGCACCACCGAAGTCCTCGTGATCGGCGGCGGGTACGCCGGCGTCATGGCGGCCAACCGCCTGACCCGGAGGAACGACGTGAGGGTGACACTGATCAACCCGCGTACGACGTTCGTCCACCGGATCCGGCTCCACCAGCTGGTGGCCGGGACGGACGAGGCCGTCGTCGGGTACCGGGACGTCCTGGCCGAGGGCGTCCGGCTGACGGTCGACTCGGTGGCGCGCATCGGCGCGGCGGAACGGACCCGCGCGTTCCCGGAGTGGCCGAGTTCGCGCACACGGTCGCCACCCTGGAGGAGGCGCGGGGACTGCGGTCGGTGATCGAGGCCGCAGCCGCGACGGCCGCGGTGACGGTGGTCGGGGGCGGACCCACCGGTATCGAGGCCGCGGCCGAGCTGGCGGAGCGGGGCCGGCGCGTGACGCTGGTGTGCGGCGGCGTGCTGAACCCCTACCTGCACCCCCGGGGCCGGCGTTCGGCGGCCGGGCGACTGGCCGGGCTCGGAGCAGGAACTGCTCCGGGCGGCCGGGCGCGCCGAGGCCCCGGCGTGCGCCGATCAGTCGGTCTAGACCCGCACGTCGGCCGGCGGCTCGGCCCGGCTCGTCTCGGCCCGGATCGTTTCGGCCCGGCAGGCACCTTGGCCCGGCCCCTTGGCCCGGCGCCGGTACGTCGACCGGCGGCCGGGCGGCCGGGTGTCGGCGGCACGTCGACTTCCGGCGCCGCGTGGCGGGTTCACGAGCGCTGCCGGAAATGGGCCCGGTGTTCCCGCAGGAACGCGTCGAGGGTGCGGGGCGGGCGGCCGAGGATGTCGGCGACGGTGTCCGTCGGGGTTTCGGGACGGGTCACGGCGAGCTGCTGGATCTCCGTCACGTGGTCGGCCAGCCAGGCGGGCATGTGGGCGTGGCGGATGAGGTCTTCTCGCATCTCGTCCCGGGTGAGGTTGACGTAGCGGATTCGGCTGCCGGTCAGGACGGTCAGTCGTGCGGCGAGTTCGGAGTAGGTGACGGCCTCGGGTCCGGTCAGGACGTAGGTGCCGCCTGCGATGTCCGGCCTGGTGAGAGCGGCTGCGGCGACGTCGCCGATGTCGCGGCAGTCGATGTGGTTGCAGGGCGCGCCGCCCGTCGTGCCGAGGATGACGCCCCGGGCCACGGTGGGGGCCAGGCGCAGGAGGTTCTGCATGAACGCGTAGGGGCGCAGGACGGTGTGGGTGAGACCGCTGCCGCGCAGGTGTTCCTCGACGGCGTGGTGTCCGCGGGAGACGGCGACCGGGGAGTCGGGTTCGGCGGCGGGTGCGGAGATCTTGACGATGTGTCCGATGCCGGCCTCGGCGGCGATGTCGATGACACGGGTTTCGAGTTCCACCTGTGCGGGGCCGTTGGCCATGGCGAGGAAGAGCCGGTCGGCGCCCTCGAAGGCGGTGCGCAGGGAACGGGGGTCGGCGGCGTCGGCGTACTGGACCTCGACGGGCGGTCGGTGGGCAGCGGTCATGCCGGGGATCGGCCTGTGCGGAGTGCGGGTCAGTGCGCGGACGGGTGCGCCGAGCGCGCGGAGGCGGTGGAGCAGGGCGTTTCCGGTGGCTCCGGTCGCTCCCATGACGACGATCATCGTGTGCTCATTCCTTGGGTGACTTCCCGGCGTCGGATGCCGCCGGAGGTGGGCGGGTCGGGTCGGGTCGGGGCAGGGTGGGGTGGGTTCGGTCGGGCTTGGGCTCGTACGGCGGCGGACGGGCCGTGGTACCGCTCGGGTGGGTCATGCCGGGGAGGCCGCGGTGGTGCGGCGCCAGCGCAGGGTGACGATGGTGGTGGCGAGCGCCGCGGAGGCGGGCAGGTCGATGCGCAGGCGCTCCAGCCAAGGGCCGGCGGGGACCGGGGTGTGGGCGGGTAGCCATTGGGCGGCGAACCATCCCAGCGGGGCCGCCGCGCCGACGGCGGCGATGACGAGCGCCACGGTCAGGACGACGCGCGGCATGGTGGTGGTCCACCGTCGGGGCTGCCCTCCGTGCCGCAGCCAGGCGCCGACCAGGAAGGCCACGACGGCGGAGGTGCCGGCGATGGAGGTGCAGGCGGCCACGGCCAAGTCCGGCTGCCTGGTGACGACTCCGGCGGTACCGGCCGTGAGCGCGGGGGCGGCGTACGCGGTCAGCACCTCTCGCCACAGGGTGAACGGCCGGGCCGGCCGGGAGGCTGCCCGGTTTCCGCGGGTCCTGTCTTTCGTTGCTGGCATGCCGGCCTCTTTCTCGTTCGTGTGAGGAAAGCGAAGGGGCGCGGCGGGGCCTTCGGGGTCGGTCGCCTCGTCTCGCCTCGCCTCGCCGATATAATTAGGCGGCTAACTATCAGGTCGGAAAAGAGGCCCCGCCGGAGGGGCGGGACCCAAACCCCGACGGGAGTCGGGTCAGTCCGCGAACAGGGCCGAGCTGCCGCGTACCACGCGGGCCAGCAGCTCCAGGAACACCGCACGCTCCTCGCCGGAGAGCCCGTCCACCATCGCCTCAAGCCGCCCGAAGTGCTCCGGCGCCATGTCGCGCAGGCGCTGCGCCCCGCGGGCGGTCAGGACGGCCACCGTGCCCCGCCCGTCCTCCGTGGACGGCCGACGGGCGATCAGACCCTCGCGCTCCAGGCCGTCCAGCAGGCCGGTGACCGTGGCCCGGGAGACATCGAGGTCGGCCGCGAGGCGCGAGGGGGTCTTCTCCCCGCCGTGGTCTTCGAGGTCGGAGAGCAGTCGGTAGCGCCCCGTCGACAGGCCGAACCTGGCGAAGTGCACTTCGGCCGCCCGGCCGACCCTCGCACCCGCCGAGATCAGCCGCACCGCGACCAGCACGGCCTGCGGATCGACCTCCAGGCCGTAGCGTTCGACCTGCCGCCTGGCCTGGTCGAGCGTGGGCGCCTCGCCGTCGATCCCGTCTGCCGTCATGTAAGTAATATGGTGCCTAATCACTTGGGCTGTCAAGGCACTTTCCCTCCGGCCTTGCGGTCGCTCAGCGGCCCACGGCCCGCGGTCGGTCCGCGTCCCGTTTCCCGGCCGCCCGGATATCGGTAGCGTGTTCCGGATGACCGTGGGAAGCGCAGGGACCAGACTCGTCGTCGTACGGGGGAACTCGGCATCGGGCAAGTCGTCGGTGGCGGCCGGGATCCGCGACCGGTTCGGCCGGGGCCTGGCCCTCGTCGGGCAGGACAACCTCCGCCGGACCGTGCTGCGCGAACGGGACCGGCCCGGCGCCGCGAACATCGGCCTGATCGACTCCGTGGCCCGCTACGCCCTCGACGCCGGGTACCACGTCCTCGTCGAGGGCATCCTCTCCGCCGACCGCTACGGCACCATGCTCACGCGGCTGCTCGCCGACCACCGCGGCGTCTCCGGCTGCTACTACCTCGACATCCCGATGGCCGAGACGCTGCTGCGCCACGCGACGAAGGCCGACCTCGCGTACCGCGCCCAGGTCACCGAACGCGAGCTGCGCGACTGGTACCGCGAGCGCGACCTGCTGCCCGGCGGCGTCGAAACCGTCATCGGACCCGACAGCACCCTCGACGGCACGGTCGACCTCATCATGCGGGAGACCGGCCTCGCGGGACTGCCGGCCCACGACGACTGAGAACTCCGCCCTGCCGTCGTCACGCCCCGGGCGCCGCGTGGTGGCGCGAGGCCCCGGTGGGCCGCCGGGACCTCCCCCGCACCGCGGCGGGCCGCGATACTGGCCGTCATGACCATCACCGGCAACACGCCCGCGACAGCCTTCTCCCGGATCAAGGTCCGCACCGGGGCCGTCGTCTTCTGCGGCGAGGACATCGCGCTCATCCGGCGCGAGCGCGCGGGCTCCGTCCACTACACCCCTCCCGGCGGCAACGTCGAGGACGGGGAAGACTTCCCGCAGGCCCTGCGCCGGGAGCTCGGCGAAGAACTCGAACTCGACGTGGACCAGGCGGACGGCGGTGACCTCATGTGGGTCGTCGACCAACGCGTCACCCGCCCGGGGCCCACCCCCTCACCGCGTAAGATCCACTTGATCTACCGCTTCCACATCACCCCCGAGGTCCGTGCCCGCCTCGCCACGCACGAGCTGGACGAACTCCCCGACGGCGGCCACGAGATCGGCGTCATCGAGTGGGTCCCCTACCGCGACGCCGCCCTGCTGCCGGTCTTCCCTCCCATCGGGCCCGCGCTCGCCGCCCTGGACCACCCCCGCGCACCGGTCGCCAACCCCGCCCTGGACGCCGTCACGGACGCGAACTACACCTGGGTCTGATCCCCCGACGCCGGGGGCGGCCCTGACACGGCCCGCTCCTCGGGAGGCCTCCGGGCTACGAACCCGAGCGGAGGCCCAGGGCGCTGTGCAGCACGATCCCGGCGGGAACGTCCTCGCGGCCCGACGCCCCGCGGACCCGCTCCACCAGGCGCGCGCGGAGCTCCTGTGCCGGCTCACCGAGCACGATGGCGCTGAGTACGAGTTCCAGCATCAGGCAGTCGTACACGTCATCCGTGCCGGTGTAGCGGTCCCCGTCCCGCTCCACCACCGCCGCGGTGACCTGCCGGCCGCCGCTGTCGAGGGGGGTGAAGGTCGCTTCGACGACCCCGTGGCCCGTCCAGCTCCGGTGCAGATGGACGACGTTCCCCTCGGCGAAGACGTTCCACTTCTCGTCCATGTCCCGGGCGCGGTAGCCCAGCCGGATGCGCTCCCATTCCTCGTCCGACCAGATCCGGTCCGGCAGGAGCGACAGCGGTCTGGGGACGACGATCGGCTGGAGACGGCGGGACAACGAGGCGCGGGTCACGGGTTCGTCTGTCGGCATGCCGTGATCCTACGGACGGACCGGCGCCCGGGGAGAGGGAATTTGTGCCCACGCCCACACCCCTGCGAATCGCGCGTTCCGACGGCCTCGCCGCGACGGCCCCCGCCCCCGGTCGTGGTCTGCGGCCGTCGAACAGTAGGGTGACCAGGTGGATACTCCTTCGCTCCCGCGTTCTTTCCGGCTGCTCGTGACGGGTGGCGGCACCGGCGGTCATACCTATCCGGCCCTCACCGCGGTCCGGACCCTGCAAGGTCGGCTCGCGGCTGCGGGCGGCACCCTGGACGTCCTGTGGATCGGCACCCCGGACGGTCTCGAGGCGCGCGTCGCTCCCGCGGAGGGCATCGCCTTCAAGACGGTGGCCACGGGGAAGATCCGCCGCTCGTCGAACCCGCTGAAGATGCTGTCCGCCGCGAACGTGAAGGACATGGCCCGGGTGCCGCTCGGTGTGGCACAGGCCCGTGCGATCGTGTCCGAGTTCCAGCCCGACGTCGTCCTGGCGACCGGCGGATACGTCGCCGTCCCGGCCGGTCTCGCCGCGCGGCTCAACCGGCGTCCGCTGGTCCTGCACGAGCAGACGGTCCGGCTGGGCCTGGCCAACCGGAAGCTCGCGAGTTCCGCGACCCGGATCGCCGTGTCCTCGGAGTCCTCGCTGGCCCTGCTGCCCGCCGATGTACGGGACCGCGCGGTCGTCACCGGGAACCCGGTGCGGCCGGAGGTGCTGTCCGGTCACCCGGACAAGGCGGTCGAGGCGCTGGCGCTGTACGGGTTCGACCGGCGGCTGCCGACCGTCTACGTCACCGGTGGCGCGCAGGGTGCCCAGCAGATCAACGGCGTCGTGCGGGACCTCCTGCCCTGGCTGCTGACCTACGCGAACGTGATCCACCAGTGCGGCCCGGCGAACGTGGACGAACTCCGCAGCGCCGCAGCCGCCCTGGACCCGGTCCTGGCCGGGCGCTACCACCTGACCGGTTTCGTCGGGCCGGAGCTGCCCGATGTGCTGGCGCTGGCCGATGTGGTGCTGTCGCGGAGCGGGGCGGGAACGCTGGCGGAGCTGACCGCGCTGGGCAAGCCGGCCGTGTTCGTTCCGCTGGCCACTTCCGCGGGGAACGAGCAGGCGCACAACGCCCAGCACCTGGCCGACGCGGGCGCGGCGGTCGCCCTGCTGGGCGAGGTCACGACGCAGGCCCTCGGGGACGCTCTGGGCCCGCTGCTGACCGACCCCGGCCGGCGAACGGCGATGGCGGAGCGGGCGCGTGCGTACGGCAGGCCGGACGCCGCGGACCGGCTCGTGGACGTACTCCTGGCCGCGGCCAACGGCTGACCGTCCGAACAATCCTGGGGGAAACCCGGGCCGTGCCGGGGACCGGGGTGACGAGCGGGCGGTCGCCTACCGGGCCCCGCGGGCTTCCCGACGGGCCCGGCGGCGCATGCGCGGTCAGAACCAGTGCAGGCAGTGCGGGGCGCGCTCGGCGCGGAAGAGGGCGTCGGCGAGGACGGCCGCGCCCGGGTGGTGGGCCCGGACGTGTCCGGCGCGCACGAGCGTGCTCGGGGCGGTGCCGCCGAGGTAGACCGAGCCCAGATCGCTCACGTCCAGGGACAGGTCGGGCTCCCGGCCCGTCGGAACGCACTCGGCCGCGCCGTCCCGGACGGTCAGCAGGTACCGGTTGCGCTCGCCGAGGAACGGGTCGTCGACGTCGAGGACGAGCTCGCCGTCCGTGAACCAGCCGCGCGCGGTCAGCGCACGCGGTACGTCCAGCAGTCTCACCCAGAGCCAGTCCGTGTCGTTGCCCACCTGGCCGGCCCGGAAGTCGGCGAGCTGCCAGCGGAGCGGGTGCCCGGGCGGATAGTGCCTGAACACGACCTGCGTGACCAGGTCGTGGCCGAGCAGGAATCGCGCCAGGGCCGTGGAGACGGCGTCCTCGGTGGCGATGGTCTCGTCGACCGTCAGGGTGGCGGGCTCGCCGACCGAGTAGCTGGCGTACCCGTCCGGTACGCCGTCGGCGTCGCGGTGCACCGCGACGTAGCGCGGCGCCGCGGTGACCGGCGGCTGCCCCGCCCCCAGGGCCCACCAGCGGCGCGGCCGGGACAGTGCGCCGGGCTGTGCGCGGCGGTACCGGTCGTAGACCTCCTCCAGGATCGCGCCGCAGTCGGCACGCCGCAGCACCTCCACCGAGCCGGTGTCCGGCCCGGCGTCCGGGCCGGTCTCCGGCGCGCCGGCCATCGTGCGTGCCCGGGGTACGGCGAGGGCGGCCTCGTGGCGCGGCACCGTCAGGCGCGCCGTGTAGGTCGCCGGTCCGTAGCCGAACCTGCGGTAGATCAGGGCCTCGGAGGCCAACAGCACGGAGAGGAACTCCCCGCGCTCGCGCAGGTCGGCGAGCTGATGCCGCATCATCGCGCTGAGCACGCCCTGGCGCCGGTGCGAGGGCAGGACGCCCACTGCGGTCACCCCGGAGGCCGGGGCGAGGGCCCCGCCCGGGAGGGTGAGCTCGAAGGAGTGCGCGCCGGCGGTGCCGACGGGCCGCCCGTCCGGTGTCAGGGCGAGCAGGCAGCGATGGGTTTCGAGGGCCGACCACCAGAGCCCGCCGCCGTCGACCGGGGTTTCGGGGAAACGCCCGAACGCGGCGTGGAGCGTGTCGACGAAGACGTCGAAGTCCTCATCGGTCGTGGAACGAATCTGCATCGCGGCCCGCCGCCTTCTCGGTGTGCGGCACCACGCCTCGCGGTGCCCGGCCACAGTGCAGCGTCTATCCCCGGGCGACGCAACCGAAATACGGCCGGGTCCGCGGTCGGTCACGGCGGCGCCCGGTCCCGGACCGGGCGCCGCCGCTGCGGGGGGGGGGGGCCCAGGGTCCCCCAACAAGCCCCCGGGGGGACGGGGGGGGGGGGGGTAGGGGAAGAGGGCCTGAAACACGGCTTCCGTTTGGGGAACGCCCCGGACACACCCTCAAACGGGGCG
>NZ_JBVIKC010000038.1:0-84959 GCF_055581065.1 Streptomyces sp. NPDC031479 | reverse complement strand
CGCTCGGGGTTGTCGCCGGCCGAGATGAGCAGGGCAGCGGCGCTGTCCGGGCCGACGCCACGGACTTCCAGCAGGCCCGGCGTGCTGACTTCGACTGGCAGGGGTTTCGCTCTTGCTCCGGCAAGTGGCAGCGCTGGTGTCCTTCTCCGGCCGAGCAGTGTTCGTGGCGTGCTGGTGGGCCCGGTTGATTGTCGAGTCGACCGAGACTGTCCAGTCGATCCCGTTGATCGAGTCCGCCTGAGCGGTCACCTGGGCCAGAATCGTGTCCCAGGTGCCGTCGGCTGCCCACCTGCGATGGCGCTTCCACACCGTCTGCCAGGGACCGAATGCTTCGCGGGGCAGGTCTCTGCATGGGACGCCCGTGCGGTACCGGTAGATGATCCCTTCGATGATGCGACGGTGGTCGGCGAACGGACGCCCTGCCTTCCCCGCGCTGCGGGGAAGGCAGGGCGCCAGGCGTGCCCATTGCTCGTCGGTCAGCAGGCGCATGCGCCCGCTCGTAGTCACCGAGGCTGGTAGGCGGTCGCCAGCACGGAAACAGTGACCTGATCGGGCAGGACGCCGCCGTTCAGGTCTGCAGGGCTCACGTGGCGTGCACTCGGCGTCATCGCAACCAAGTCCAGGACATCCAGCCTGGTCAAGGACGCTGAGTACTCCACCTGTTCGGTGACGACGGCCTCGAAGAAGGGGTCGAGCGCTTGGTGCAGGCGCTGTTCCTTGGCCGGGTCGATCGCGACCATCGCAGGCACCTGGCCACGAAGCTCGGCCAAGTGCCGCCCGGTGGGTCGGATCACGATCAGCCGGCCGGTCGGGCGCAGTACGCGGTGGAATTCGGCCGGGTTGCGCGGGGCGAACGCGTCCAGCACGACATCGGCCGCCCCGTCGGCCAATGGGAAGGGACGGAAGACGTCCCAGGCCACCGCGGCGGCCCGATCGTGAGCGCGGGCTGCCAAGCGCAGTGCGCGCACCGATGTGTCCAGCCCCAGGCCACGGGCGCCGGGCATCTGGTCGAGTAGGCCGGCCAGGTAGTAGCCCGTGCCGCACCCCATGTCCACCACCGTGCCCTGCTCAGACACGGCGTCGGCCGCCAGGCGGGCCCCGACTTCGCGGATGGGCGCGTAGGCGCCGGTGGACAGGAACCGGCCCCGGGCCTGGACCATGTCTGCGTCGTCACCGCTGGTGGCGCGGGTGCCCGTCAGCAGGCTGGCATAGCCGTGGCGGGCGATGTCGAAGGTATGGCCCACCGGGCAACGCAGTGCACCGTGGTCGGGGTGCAGGCAGCCCGTACGGCACGTCGGGCAGCGCAGCAGGTCGAGGGACAGATCGAGGGCAGGGGGAAACGACACGGGCACGAGGCACTCCTGGCGAGGGGGGAAGGGGAGGGATCGTGCCTGCGCGATCAGAGCGTCACTGCCTCAGGAAGGAACGGGCAGCATCGGGACGTGATTCACGCAGCAGGCACAACAAGGAGGGCGACGCCGTCCGGCATCGCCCTCAGCGCCTTCCGATCACAGGAAGCAGCAGTGCGGGGTGCTCATGAATGCCACCTCATAAGTCTACGAGCACGCCGAAGCCCTTCATGCCTCCGTGCCCAAAGGTTGGGAGACACGGCCTAGTCCCCCACGCAATCGGCTGCGGCCCGCCGGGACCTCTCCGCCGGGCCGCAGCCGTGTGCCCCGGCGGGGCTGGATTGCCCGCAGGGCAATCCAGCCCCGCCGGCGTTTGAGGCGCGGGCGCGGAGCGCCATGCAGTGAGCCGCGCCGGCGACCGAGGCGGGAACGGTGGAAGGGCGGGGAGGGGAACAGCCCCGCGCAGCGGCGTACCGTACCGGACCGGACCGGACCGGACCGGACCGGACCGGACAAACGGCCGGGCCGGGCCCGCGATGGCGGGGCCCGGCCCGGGTGGGGGGTGACCAGGGGGGTCAGGAGGAGGCGGCGGCGAGTTCCTCGGCAAGGGCTTCGCGGATGACGCCCGCGCTGCGGTCCACGTCCTCCTCCGTCGTACGCCAGTTGACGACCGAGATCCGCATCGCGGCCCGGCCCTCCCACACCGTGCCGCCGAACCAGCAGACGCCGCTCTCCTGGATCCGCGCGATCACGTTCCGGGTGACCTGGTCGTCGTCGCCGAAGCGGACCAGCAGCTGGTTCAGGACGACGTCGTTGAGGAGTTCCACCCCCTCGACGCCGGCCAGGTGCCCCTCGAAGCGCCGTACGTGCGCGCAGCAGCGTTCGACGAGGTCCGCGACCCCGGAGCGGCCCAGGGAGCGCAGCGCGGCCCAGACCGGCAGGCTGCGGGCGCGCCGGGAGAAGTCGGGGACCCACTCGATGGCGTCGCGTTCGCCGTCGGTGCCGGGCGGGAGGTACCCGGCCCGTTCGTTGAGCATGGCGGCCCGGTGCGCCTCGGGGTGGGCGATGACCACGATCCCGCAGTCGTAGGGGACGTTGAGCCACTTGTGGGCGTCCAGCGCCCAGGAGTCGGCCCGCTCCACGCCCTCGACGAGGGGGCGCAGCCGCGGGCTGGCGGCGGCCCAGAGGCCGAAGGCACCGTCGACGTGCACCCAGGCCCCGTACCGGTGCGCGATGTCGCAGACCTCACCGACGGGGTCGATGGCACCGGAGTTGACGTCGCCGATCTGCGCGCAGACGATGACCGGCCCGTCCAGGGCGGCCAGGGTGCGCTCCAGTTCGGCGGGGATCATGCGGCCCTTGTCGTCGACCGGCACGTTGCGGATGCGGGCGGTGCCGAAGCCGAGGTAGCGGGCGGCCAGGTCGATGGTCATGTGGTGCTGGGCGCCGGCGACGATGGCCACGTCGGGCGCGCCGCCCAGGCCCTCGCGCTCCACGTCCCAGCCGGCCTCGGCGAGGAGTTTGTGGCGGGCGGCGGCCAGCGAGGTCAGGTGGGCCATGGTGCAGCCGGTGGGGAAGCCGACGGAGGCGTGCGCGGGCAGACCCAGGAGTTCCAGGACCCACTGCGCGGCGACGTCCTCGGCCACGGCGATGGCCGGCGAGAGGTTGTAGAGACTGGCGGTCTGGTCGTAGGCGGCGACGAGCCAGTCGGTGGCGATGGCCACGGGCAAGGTGCCGCCGGTGACGTAGCCGAAGTAGCGGGGGCCGTTGGCGGTGGGGATGCCGCCCTCGGCGACGGCCCGGCCGATGAGTTCGATGGTGTCGGTCGCCGCACCCGGCCCGGCGGGCAGCGGGCCACCCAACATTTTCAGCAATTGTTCGGAACCGGCAGTGGCACCGACCGGCCGATCGGCGAGACCCGCCAGATATTCGGTGGCCTGCTGATAGGCCAATGCGAGAGGCGCACTGTCTGCTGTGGTCATAGTACTAACCTAGGGCGCGGGCACTGACGTACGACTGACGAATATGGCCGGAACAACCGGTTACCCGGACTCCGTGGACTTCACGGGCCGTTGGACTGTATTACTTTCTCCTGTGGCCCGGTCCGACCGGCGGGCCGCCCGTGCCGAGCCATGAGACATGAGGAGTACCGATGTCCGACGAGCAGACACGCAAGGTTATCGACCAGTTCAACCAGGCATTCCAGCAGCACGACCCCAGCCTGCTGAAAGACCTCCTCGCCGAGAACTGCCGGCTGGAGAACTCCGGCCCGGCTCCCGACGGCTCCAAGCACGTCGGGTACGACGAATGTCTGCAGTTCTGGAGCGCCATCGCGGGCAACGAGGGAATGACCTTCGAGGTGGAGGAGGTCTGGACGGCCGGCGAGCGCGCGGTGTGCCGCTGGACGCTGCGCTGGGGCGGCGGTCCGCAGGACTTCGTGCGGGGCGTGAACGTGACCCGCCTCGAAGGCGGACTGATCGTCGAGAGCTTCGGCTACGTCAAGGGCTGATCCCCGAAAAGGAGGGGGGACGGGCCGCATGCGGCCCGTCCCCCCTCCTTTCGCGCTTTCGCGCTTTCGCTCGCGTTTCCCCTCCGGTGCCGGCCTCAGCCGAGCTGGGAGACGATCATCACGCAGTCCTCCAGGGCCTTGGTGGCGTGGCCCTTGCCGTGCGTGTCCTCGACCAGCTGGGTGTTGCCGGGTACGAAGGTGCGCCAGGTCCCGTCGCTGACACCGCACTCCATCCGACCGCTGACCAGGGTCATGATCTGGCGGCGCGGCGCCGGGTGGAAGTCGCCGAACCACCCGGCCGGGATGTAGAGGTAGACGGCCTGCTTGGCCGGCACGCCCTCGGAGACGAACAGCGAGGGCGCGGGCGGGGCGAAATTCACCGCCGTCACCTCCAGCGTCTCGTCGATGAAATGCGATTCCCCGTTCTCGTCGGCGTACAGACGCGATACGGCAATCTTGGCGGTCTCGGCGCTCACGGGAACTCCCCTGGTACCAGATTCGTAGTGGCTCGATCGCCTTCGACTATCCCAGTCAGCACTGATGGCCCCCTGACCGGTGCCCGTATTTCCTTCTCAGATATCCATCAGCACGGTGTCAGCCGTCCCGTGCCAAGCTGATGTCACAGAAAGGCCGAGGAGAGGTTCCCAAAGCGGCCGAATGGGGTCCGGAATCTCGCCGGACGGGCTCTGCCCACGCAGGTTCGAATCCTGCCCTCTCCGCTGGTGCTCATCCCAGGCACGCGCATCCCGATCCGGTACCAGGGGTGCGCGTGTCTTTGGCATGAGGGGCCCCGCACCCACCCGCAGCGGTGCGCGGGGCCCCGCGAGCGCCTCCCTTCGTCCCCGGACCCGCGACGCGCGACGCGCGGAGCGGGCGCGGCCGGCCGGCATCCCGCCCGCCGGCAGCCCACCCGCCCCGGGCCCTTCCGCACGCGGGTCCCGTCGACGGATCCGCATCCACTTCCCCATCTCCGGCGCGACCCGAACAGGCGTCGTTTTCCGAGCGACCCCGAGAGACATGGAGACGCAGTTGCCCAGCACCGACAACCACACCGTGCCCACGATCCGCAGGACCGACGCCGCCGCGCTCGTGGAGGAGGTCTCCTCCTGGCTGACCGTGGACGCCGACGAGATCGACGCCAAGTTCCTGGGCGAGCGCCCGCGCGTCGTCGAGGCGGTGAGCGAGATGAACTCCGCCGCCGTCACCGGCCCCGACCGGGCCGACGCCCACTACCACCAGCAGCTCCTGCTGTCGCGCATCTACCAGACGGTGATGCAGATACCGGACCAGCCGACGGCCGAGGGCTCGGTGCTGCTGCACGAGGTCACCCGGATGCTGGAGAACGCCACCCTGGCCGCCGAGGACGCCCACCTGGAGCCCGGCCTCCTGGAGTCGGCGCCCACCGAGCCCAAGCAGTTCCTGTCCTGGCTCAAGGGACTGATCCGCACCCACCGGGCCTTCAAGCACCCCTACTACACGGACTTCATCAACCGCGAGGCGCAGCGCGAGGACCTGCGCACCTACGTCATCCAGGAGTCGCTGATCGACGGCCGCTTCGACGACTTCCTCGCGATGATGCAGATCGGCACGGCCGGCGCCAGCAAGCTGGAGATCGCCGGGAACTACTGGGACGAGATGGGCAACGGCGATCCCGAGGCCGTGCACACCCACCTCTTCAACAAGATCTACGAGGTGTTCGACGTCCGCGCCGAGGACCTCGAAGCCGCCATGACCACCACCGACCTGCACTCCGGCAACCTCGCGGTGCTGCTGTGCCGGTACCGCCACCTCTACCCGGAGGCGGTCGGCTTCCTCGGCATGACCGAGTGGCTGGCCCCCGACCGGTTCCGCAACGTCGTCCGGGCCTGGGAGCGCCTGGGCCTGCCCGAGGTCGGCATCACCTACCACCGGCTGCACATCACCATCGACTCGCAGCACGCGGCGGGCTGGTTCCACAACGTGGTCATCCCGAGCGCCGACACCGCGTACATGCGCCGCGGCATCGCCCGGGGCGCCCTGTGGCGGGCCAACTCCTCCGCCCGGCACCTCGACGAGCGCCTGGACCTGGCACGGCCCGCCACGTCACGGGCCGCCGCCGAGCGCACGCCCGTCGCCGCGGGCTGAGCCGTGCCGACGGGTGCGCACGGACTGCGCGAGCACGGCTTCGCGCCGGTCGTCCTGCCGCCGGTCCCGGCGGCGGTCACGGCGGGCTTCCGCGACCACCCGTACCGCACGCTGCGGCTGCGGATGTCCTGGACGGCGGACGACGACTGGCTCTTCCAGTACGTCCCGCCGTCCGGGGCGCCCGCGCCGGGCGGTCCGGTACGCGACCTCGCGGACCGGCGCCTGGCGGCGGGGCTCGGCTCCCTCCTGCGGCGCACGCTCAGCGGTCCGTGGCTCGACGTCCACGCCGACTGGCTGATCGGGCTGCACCGCATCCGGACCGTCGCCCCGGCGGGGACGACGGTCCGGGTGGAGCCACCGGAACCGCCCCCGGCGGACGCCACGTTCACCCTCCTCGCGCTCCTGGGCCGCCAGGGGGCGGGCAGCCTGCGCTCCCGCCTCTACGGTCCGGGCGGTGCCTCGGCGCCCCTGCTGGAGGCGGCCCCGCGGCCCGGCCAGGGCCTGCTGCTCGACCGGCGCACCGTCACCGACGACCTGCACGAACTGGTGGCCGGCCCCGGCGGCCCGGTGACCCAGGACCTCCTGACCGCCCACCTCTCCCCGGCCGCCGGCCCGGCGTCCTCGGCCCTCCGCGTCCGCCCGATGCTGGTCCGCGGCCCCTCCGGCACCCTCGTCCACACCCGCCCGGCCCTGCGCTGACCGGCCCTGCCCCCTCCCACCGCGCGGTGGGAGGGGGTCACTCCTTCTCACCCAGCGCGTTCCGCAGCCAGTCCAACGGGCCCTGCCCGAGCAGCTCGTCGGCGAGCCGCCGCCCGGTCTCCGTCGTCAGCCGGCCCCGGCTGTTGTCGATCCACCGCTGCGCGGCCTCGTACCCCTGCGCGCGGTACTCGATGCCCTGGAGCATGCACTCCAGCTTGTCGGCGTCCCGCGCACACACCGCCTCCGGCGAATCCCCGGCCTCGTACTCGGCGACCAGCTCCCGGATCACCGAGGCCAGCACGTCGGGCATGCCGGCGGTCTGATCGGCCGTCACGGCCCGCGGGTCGCCCGCCGGCGCGTACTTCTTCCCGAGGTGGTTGACGTCCCCGGTCCGGGTCTCCTGCGTGTCGTGCCACACCGCGAGGAACGCGGCCCGCGCGGGATCGGCGCCCTCCAGCTTCGCGATGACCGAGGCGATCAGCGAGGCCCGCCACGAGTGCTCGGCAACGCTCTCGGGCTGCTTGACCCCGGCCATCCACCAGCCCGTACGGGCCGTGTTCTTCAGCGTCCCCGCCTCATAGAGGAACCGTGCCACCGCGGACAGGTCGTCAGCCACGTCTGTTCTCCTTCTCACGCCTCGGCGAGGCGGGCGGGGAGATCGCCCGCGCTGCGGCCGACGCTAGCGGCCGTGCGCCTCGGCCGCGTCCAGTGCAAGGCTCCACGGGTACGGCCGCTTCTCCCCCGGCGGGTTCGGCTCGAAGCCGTCCGGTCCGTACAGCACCCGGACTCCGGCCGTGCGGAGGGTCTCCAGGGACAGCGGCAGCTGGGGGTGCCGGGCGTACGCCGAGTTCACGCATGGCATCGTCGTCATCGGGATGCCCTTGCCGAGGCCCTCGGCGACGAATCCGACGAGCCACGTATCGGTGATGCCGAGGGCCCACCGGTTGATGGTGTTCGTCGTCGCCGGAGCCACGAGCACCGCGTCCGCAGGCGGCCACACGTCCGGTTGGCCGGGCCGCTTGTAGCGCGAGCGCACCGGATGCCCCGTCAGGGCCGCCAGACCGGGAAGGCTGTCCTCAAGCCAGTCGGCGGCCGTCGGGGTAAGGCCCAGGCAGACGTCCCAACCGCGGCGCTGTGCCTCCTCGACCACACCGGCGACCTCGAAGACCGGTGGGGCGGCCGAACACAGCAAGTACAGGGTCCTCGTCGTCATGGCGCCCGAGCCTATGCAATACCTCCCTGTCCGGGTGGAGTCGGGAGCAAAGCAGGACGCGGCTCACCGCTCACGGATATGTTCCTCGGCGACGAGTCCTTGGACGGAGACCGGCATGCCTCTACCCGACGACGACCACACCGGCCACCGGATCCGGGAACAGCGGCGCCTGGCCCGGCTGACCCAGCGCGAACTGGCCGACCGGATCCCGTACAGCCTCAGCCTCCTGAACCAGGTCGAGTGCGGGGCACGGCCAGCGACTCCCGGCTTCGTGGCGGCCGTGGCGCTCGCGCTGCGAGTGGACGCGTCCAAACTGACAGGGCTCACCGCCGTGCACGCGCTTCCCACCGACCGGCTGCTCGGGCTGGTCACCCCGGTCCGGGAAGCCCTGGACCGCTTCGACCTCGGACCGAACCCCGACATCACCCGCACACGGCCCGCGCCGGATCTGATCGCCGAGGCGGACGCACTGTGCCGGCAGGTGAGGGCAACGCACCTGCGGGCCGCGGCGCGGGCTCTGCCGACTCTGATCGTAGAGCTGACCCACACGGTCTGGACGGAGCCGTCGGCGGCGTTGTGGCGGGCCCTCGCTTCGGCGTACCGGACCGCCCACGACGTCTCACTGAAGCTCGACCACCCGGACCTCGCCCGCATCGCGCTGGACCGGATGGGCTGGGCCGCGGGCCGAGCGTCGGATCCGTGCGTCGAAGCGGTACAGCGGTACAAACGTGCGACCTTGTGGCGTTGCGCGACCAGCGTGCCGCTGATCACGTCAGGGCACGCTCTGCTCGCGGGGAAGACCAGCCGCGAGGCGCTCGCCGTGACGGGGCAGCTCCATCTCGGCCTGGCCACCGTGGCCGCGAAGAATGAGGATGCGACCGCGGTGGAAACGCATCTCGCTGCCGCTCGGGAGATGGCGGACCGGGTCGGCGGCGAAGCGGGCGACGTGCACTGGCTTTCCTTCGGGCGGGTCAACGTCAGGCTCCACGAGATCGGCACCGCGATCACGATGCGCGACTTCGACGAGGCCCTCGGCCGGGCCCGCGCGTTGAAGCTGCCGCAGTCGACGCTGACCTCCCGGCGCGCCCGCTACCTCGTGGACCGCGCGTTGGTCGAGATGGAGGCGGGCTCGGCCAGGACCTCGCTCGGGTTCTTGGCGGAGGCCAGGAAGGTCGCACCCGAGCAGACGAGGCATCTGCCTGCCACTCGGGCCACGATCCGGGGGCTGGTACACATGTCGCGGCGGGCACCGGACAGTTTGGGCGGGATGGCGCGCTGGATCGGCCTATAACGCTCACGGCACTCACAGATCTGTGAGCATTCATGCCCCGGCGTGCTCCCACACTCGTCATCAGCACCCGCTGACGACCTCAGGGAGCAGCACCATGGCCGACGAGACGCAGACGATCGAGGACCTCATCAGGCGGGCGATCGTGCCCTACTCCGACAGGCCCGACGCCGAGGCCGTCGCGCGCCTCATCGACGACCTCATCACCCACGGGCAGGTCCTCCACGTCCGGGTGGCCGCGATGCCCGGTGACCAGCGGACGGAGCGTGTCGGGGCGGCCCTCGCCGAGTGGGCGTACTTCGTCGACGCCGGGCCGGCGGGGCGGGGCGACCACGCGAACTGGAACCACGCGCGGGCACTGGCCCGCATCCTGCGGAACCTGGCCGCTGCGTCCACCGGTGATCGCTCGGGCCGCGCCCGGTGAGGGAGTGGCAGCGGCAGGTCCTCCACGTCGTCAGCGTGCTGGCCGTGCTCGGCGCCCTGTTCGTCCGCTTCGTCGCCGGCTGAGGCCGGGCGGGCGGGCGGCCGCGCCCGCCCGCCCGGCGGGTGCGGGGCGCAGCGCGTGGGGGCGGGATCAGGCCCGCTCCGGCGCACGCAGCAGGGCGTCCAGGTGGGTCAGGGCCTCGTCGCAGGCTGCGGCCGCGGTCAGGTCGTCGGGGGCGGCGGCGCAGGACTGGAAGCGTTCCACGAGCAGCAGGCCCGTCGTTTCGATCTCCTCGGTCATCCCGTGACTCCCTCTCAGACCGCGTTGCAGGCGCGGAAGACGTGAACCAGCGCGGGCAGGCTGGCCCGGTGCTGGAAGGCGATGTACTCCGGCAGCACCAGGGAGGGCGCCCACTTCTGCTTGTACTCCAGCTGCGTGCGCGCCGGGTAGATGTGCGCGCCGTGCTCCCACAGGTGCTCCATGAACCAGTGGAACCCGAGGCTGTGGCCCGGGAACTGCGGGGCCGTCAGGGAGGTGAAGGGCGTGAAGCCGAAGTGCAGCCAGCGGGTGCCCTCGGCGGTGAACACGTCGATCGCCGCCTTGTTGAGGGCCTCCATCACCCCGGGCGGGGAGTCGGGCTGCCGGCGGCTCAGGTCGTGCATCCAGCCCGGCTGGGGGCCGTACACCGGGGCGTAGGAGACGTAGCCGATCAGTTCGCCGTCGCGGACGGCGGCGAAGAGGCGGCGCAGGTGCTGGTAGCGGCCACCGGTCTGGCCGACGAGGAACTCCAGCGGTTTGACGCCCTCGCCCTTGGTGGAGAGCCAGGCGGTGTCGAGGGCCGCGATCCGGTCGGCGTAGTCCTCGTAGGAGACCTCCTTGATCTCCAGGCCGCTGCGCAGCGCCCGGGAGATCTTGTTGCGCAGCTGCATGAACTTCGTGCCGGCCAGGGTGAAGGTCTCCAGGTCGACGGCGTACGAGGCGCCCATCTGGTTCACCGTGAAGCCCTGGTCGACGTAGACGTCGGCGTCCGCCCCCTGGAGCTGTACGGAGACGATCTCGCGCCCCTGCTCCGCGGCGAAGGCGGTGAACCCCGCCAGCAGCCGGGCCCGGGGGCCGTCCGGTCCGGTGGGTGCGAAGGGGGCGAAGGGGCCGCCGAACTGGACCAGGTAGCGGCCCACCGGACGGTAGACGATCACCCCGGGCACGTCCGGCAGCCGGAAGTGGCTGTTCCCGTCACTGAAGGCGAAATAGGCGCTCGGATTTCCCGCGTCCGCGTACCGCCGGATGGCGTCGAGCGCGACATCCGTCTCCAGAATTGCTTCGGTCATTTCAGATCCATTCTCCCGCCGACACGTCCCCACGGCACTTCACCACTTATGGCACGGGCGCCACCGCGCCACAAGCCCACCTCGCCCTCCGGTCAGCGGCCCGTCAGGGGAAAGTCAGGTGAAAACGCAGGTCAGATGAGTGTCAGGCCTCAGTCAGACACTCAGTGAAACGATGCTTTCCGAATATTGGCTTTCGGATCGAAGGGATCACAGGAATAGCTTTCCCCGATCCGCAAGAGAATTCCCAGAGAGCCCGAGGTGAGCACGGCGATGCGTTCCCTGACGACAGCGCGCGGGATCTGCGAGCAATTCCACGCAGGTCTTCTCGACGCACTCGAAGACCTGCCGCTCAGCACCCGGGAGGGCGAGGACAGCCCGGTCCTGGAGCTGTACCGCAAGCACGGCGGCCCCGGGCTGCTGGTGCCGGCCGCGTACGGCGGCGCGGCGGCCGGCCCGCTGGAGGCGGTCCGGGTGCAGCGGGCGCTCGCCGCCGCCTCGCCCTCCCTGGGCGTGGCCACGGTGATGCACCACTTCACCGTCGCGATGCTGTTCCGGCTGGCGGAGGCCACCGGCCGGCTCACCCCGGCCCAGCTGAAGCTGTTGTCGGCGGTGGCCCCGGACGGGCTGCTGCTGGCCTCCGGCTGGGCGGAGGGGCGTACCGACCAGAACATCCTGGCCCCGTCGGTCGTCGCCGAGCGGCTCCCCGGGGGTGGCTACCGGGTCAACGGCTCCAAGAAGCCGTGCAGCCTGTCCGGTTCGATGGACGTGCTGACGGCGAGCGTCCAGGTGACGCACGACGACGGACGGTCCGGGCTGGCCCTGATGCTGATCCCGGCCTCCTCCCCCGGCATCGGGACCCGGCCCTTCTGGGCCACCCCGGTGCTCGCCGCCTCGCAGAGCCACGAGGTGCGGCTGACCGACGTGGTGGTGCCCGAGGAGCTGGTCATCCACAGCACCCCCGAGGACGCCGACCGGCTCGACGACCTCCAGACCGCCGGGTTCACCTGGTTCGAGCTGCTGGCCACCTCCTCCTACGTGGGCGCCGCGTCCGCGCTGGTCGCCCAGGTGCTGGCCGGGAAGCGCGGGACGCCCGCGGAGCGCGCGCAGCTGGCCGTACGGCTGGACGCGGCGGTCTCCCTGGTGGAGGGCGCGGCCCGCTCCCTGGAGGACGGCACCGAGGGCGACGAGGCGGTGGCCGCGGTGCTCACCGCGCGCTACGCGACGCAGGACCTGCTCGCCCAGACCGTCGACCAGGCGGTGGAGATGCTCGGCGGGATGGCCTACATCCGCTCCGGCGACGTGGCCTACCTCGCCTCCGCCGTCCGCGCCCTGGCCTTCCACCCGCCGTCGCGCGCGAGCGTCGCCGCGGAACTGGCCGAGTACTTCGCCGGCGGCCCGCTGCGGCTGTCCTGACCCGCGCCACCGGTACGCACCGCCGCCCTGTCGGAAGGACACCCCTGATGGACATCAAGAACCCGGTCGAGTCACCGGTCACCTTCAACCTGCACCGAGCCGAGTACCTGGTCGCCTTCGCCGTGACGATCGGGTTCATCCTGTGGCACTTCACGGACATCAACTGGTTCGCGGCGATCGGCCTGTTCCTCTACATCGACCTCCTCGGCTACATCCCGGGCGCCATCGCCTACCGGCGCAGCGCCGACGGCCGGATCCCCAAGGCCTACTACGTCCTCTACAACACGATGCACAGCCTGCTCAGCGTGGCCGCCGTCGGCCTCCTGTGGATGTGGCTGATCGGCCCCGAATGGGCGCTGCTGGCCCTGCCGTTCCACGTCTTCGGCGACCGGGGCGTCTTCGGCAACTTCCTCAAGCCCTTCGGCCTGCCCTTCGAGCCCGAGACCACCCCGCTGGTCGACCAGGTGACGGCCATGCTCAAACGGCGCGGCGCCACCGACGGCCCGGTCCCGCTGCCCTACGAGGAGCACCCGGCGACCCGTGCCGCCACCGGCGCCGCCCCGGCCGTCGGGGTGACCCGGTGAGCCGCTACCCGACCTGGCTCACCGACCGGTCCGCCACCGCCCCCGCCGAGGGGTACGAGGACCCCGAGGCGGCCCGCCTCGCGCTGCGCCGGCTCGCCTCCGGCGTGACCGTGCTGACGGTCAGCCGCGACGGCGTCCGGCACGGGACCACCGCCAGCGCCGTGGTCACCCTCTCCCGGGACCCGCTGGTGCTGGGCGCCTGCCTGCGGCCCACCTCCACCTTCGCCGGCATGGTCCGCCGGGCGGGCAGGTTCTCGGTGAACGTGCTCGGCTCGGCGCAGGACGACGTGGCCCGCCGCTTCGCCAACCCCGGACGCCCCCTCGGCGACGCCCAGTTCGAGGGCTTCGACTGGACCACCGACCCGCTCACCGGCGCCCCGCTGCTGGGCGGCAGCCTCGCCCACATGGCCTGCCGGGTCCTGGGCTGGCACCAGGTCGGCGACCACGACATGCTCCTCGCCGAGGTCACGGGCGGCAGCCACACCGTCGACTCCCCGATGCTCAGCTTCGCCGGCCGGATGCACAGCGCGTGCGTCACCCCGGCCGCCTCCGTGTCCGTACCCGCTTCCCCCAGTGAGGTTGTGTCATGACCAGCGTTCCGCAGATCCCCGTCGAGGCCGACTGGGACCGCGCGCCCAACCTGCTCGACGGGGCCCAGGAGATGACCCTGACCGCCGAGGAGTGCGACCTGGGGTACTGGCTGTCGGCCGTCGCCCAGGGCACCCTGCGCGGGCGGGCCGAGGCCGGCCACGACGCCGAGACCCCCGCCCACATGCGCGAGGACGGGCCGCTGCGCCAGGCCCTCGTGCTGGAGCTGGGCAACCGCTCGCTGGCCGAGACCCGCGCGGTCGAGGTGCTCTCGCACTACGTGATCGGCGCGCCCGGCGTCGTCGAGCAGGAGTTCTTCACCACCCAGGTGATCGACGAGGCCCGGCACGCGATGATCTTCCGCAAGCACCTCACCGACCTCGGGGTGCCGCAGGCCGGGCTGCTGGACTTCATCAAGGAGCAGGGCGCCGACTACACGAAGCGGGTACTGAACCCGATCGCCGAGTTCGCCACCTCCGTGGTGCGCGACGAGGGCGACTTCATCGGCGCCGTCGCGGTGTTCACCATCGTCATCGAGGGCGTCCTGGCCCCCGCCGCCGAGCTGAGCGAACGCAAGTGGACCCTGCTGGACCCGGCCGCCGCCGAGATCGCGCGCGGGGCGTCCATCGACGAGATCCGCCACCTCACCGTCGGCAGCTCCATCGTCCGCGAGCACCTGGCCCGCAACCCCTCCTACCGGCCGCGGCTGATCGAGCTGATCCGGCGCGGCCGGCGGCTGTGGGACGAGCTGCCGTCGGAGGAGTTCGTGCTGGAGCGCGAGGAGCTCTTCCAGCAGGGCATGTTCGCGCACGCCGAACTCCTGGACGGCTACGAGGTGTTCCCCGGCTGCAGGCTGCTGGAGACCACCCCGAAGCAGCGCTACGACCTCGCCGAGCAGTGGACCGACGACATGGCCGAGGTACGACTGCCGTACATGGGCATCCCCGAGGCCGTCGACATCATCCGCAACCACCCGAGGTGACCCGGTGACCTCGACGATCCCCGCGAGAGGCACCCGCGAGTCCGCCCCGCCCGCGCTGCGCCGGACCCTGACCACCCCCCGGATCGTGTTCCTGGTGGTCGCCGCGGCGGCCCCGATGTCCGGAGTGGTGGGCTCGGTGCCCCTCGCCTACGCCATCGGCAACGGGGCGGGGGTGCCCGCCACCTTCGCCCTGGCCGGGCTGATCCTGCTGTGCTTCTCCGTCGGCTACGCGGCGATGAGCCGGCACGTGGTGGGTGCGGGCGGCTTCTACACGTACATCGGTCAGGGTCTGGGCCGGCCGCTCGCCGTCGCCGGCGGGCTGACGGCCGTCGTCGCCTACACGGCGGCGGTCGCGGGCGTCGCCGGGGCCTTCGGGTACTTCGCCGAACTGGTCTCCACCGCCCACCACCTGCCTGTTCCCTGGCCGGTGTGGACGGGCGCGGCCCTCGCGCTGACGGCGGTCATGGGCTACCGGCGGATCGACCTGAGCGCCCGGCTGCTGGCGGTGCTGATGGTCGCCGAGGTGGCCGTGCTGGGGCTGCTCGCGCTGGCCATCGGGGTGCGCCACGGGGCGGACACCCTGCCCGCGGCCTCCTTCCGTCCGGACACCGTGTTCTCCCCGGGCCTCGGGGTGGCGCTGATGTTCGCCCTGATCTCCTACGTGGGCTTCGAGGCGGCGGCGCTCTACGGCGAGGAGAGCCGCGACCCCAGGCGCAGCGTTCCCGTGGCCACCTACACCTCCGTCGTCCTGATCACCGTCTTCTTCGCGGTGATCAGCTGGGCGGCGGTCGGGGCGGTCGGCGCCGACCGGGTCACGGACCGGGCCGGGAGGGAACTGGGCGACCTGTTCTTCCACCTCTCCGACGACTACCTCGGCACCTTCGCCACGAGCGTGATGCAGGTGCTGCTCTGCACCAGCCTGTTCGGGGCCCTGCTCGGGCTGCACACCGCCGCGAACCGCTACCTGTTCGTCCTGGGCCGCGAGCGGGTCCTGCCGGCCTCCCTCGCCCGGATCCACCCGCGGCACGCCTCCCCGTACCGGGCGAGCGTGGTGCTGTCGGTGGCCACGGCCGTCGTCTGTGCCCTGTTCGCGCTCGCGGGGGCGCACCCGTACACGAACCTCGCCACCACCATGCTGGCGCTCGGCACGGTCGGGATCGTCGGCCTGCAGGCCGCCGTGGCCGTGGCGGTACTGGTCTTCTTCCGCCGGCACCCCGACGCCCACTGGTGGCGCACCCGGCTGGCCCCGGCCCTGGCCCTCGTCGGCCTGGTGGGCGCCCTGGTGCTGCTGCTGGACAACTTCCCCCTGGTCACCGGCACCACCTCCGCCTGGGTCAACCGGATCCCCTGGCTGATGGTCGGTGCCGCGCTCGGCGGGCTGGGCTACGCCGGATGGCTGCGGGCCCGGTGTCCGCAGCGGTACCGCGACCTGGCCACCGCCGCGCACGACACCGCCGACATCCCCTGAACCGAGGAGCCGTCATGCACGACCCGCACCGCCTGCTCCAGGACGAGGCCCACACCGCCCTGGCACGACGCGGACACCAGCTGGACCGGGCCGCCCTGAGCGACCTGACGGAACGGCGCGCCCGGCTCATCGCCGAACGGGACAAGCTGCGGGCCGAGCAGAACCGCTCCGCGCGCAGCGGCGTCCGCCCCGACGAGGCCGCCCGGGCCCGGATCCAGGAGGCCAAGGAACGCCTGCGGGCGGTGTCGGAGGAGCTCCGGGAGGCGGAGGAGGGGCTCGGCGCGCTGCTGCTGGCCGTGCCCAACCTGCCGCACGCGGACGTCCCCGACGGGACCGAGCAGGATCCGCCGGTGGTGCGCCGGGTCTGGGGCGAGGTGCCGGGCTTCGAGTTCACCCCGCGCGACCACGTGGACATCGGCACCCGCCTCGGGATCCTGGACCAGGTGCGGGCGGCGCGGCTGTCGGGCTCGCGCTTCGCGGTGACCCGGGGCGCGGGGGCCCGGCTGGAGCGGGCGCTGGCGGCGTTCCTGCTGGACCTGCACACCACCGAGCACGGGTACACCGAGCACGGGGTGCCGCACCTGGTGACCCGGGAGACGATGACCGGCACCGGGCAGCTCCCGAAGTTCGAGGACGACCTGTTCCTGACGACCGCCGCCGACCGGGACCTGCTGCTGATCCCGACGGCGGAGGTGCCGCTGGTCAACCTGTACCGCGGGGAGACCCTCCAGGAGGGCGAACTGCCCCTGGCGCTGACCGCGTTCACGCCCTGCTACCGGGCGGAGGCCGGCTCGTACGGGCGCGACACCCGGGGGCTGGTGCGGCTGCACCAGTTCGAGAAGGTCGAGCTGGTGCGGATCTGCCGGCCCGAGCGGGCCGCCGAGGAGCTGGAGCTGCTGACCGGGCACGCGGAGACGGCGCTGCAGCGGTTGGGGCTGGCCCACCGGGTGGTGGAACTGCGGGCCGGGGACCTCGGGTTCGCCGCCCGGCGCACCTACGACATCGAGGTGTGGCTGCCGGGCCAGGGCACCTACCGGGAGATCTCCTCGTGCTCCGACTGCGGGGACTTCCAGGGGCGCCGGGCCGGCATCAAGGTCCGCGACCGGGACGGCCGCAAGGAGTTCGCCGCGACCCTCAACGGTTCGGCGCTGCCGGTCGGCCGTACCCTCGTCGCGATCCTGGAGCAGTACCAGCGCGCGGACGGCTCGGTGACCGTGCCGCCCGCGCTGGTCCCGTACACGGGCTTCTCGGCGATCGCCCCGGACGGCACCCCGGTGGTCAGTCCGTCGTGAGCCCGGCCCGCGCCAGGGCCCGCGCCCGCGCCCGTTCCCGTACGAGGTCACGGGCGCGGTCCGGCCACGGCAGGACCGTGACCGGCGGGAGCTCGCGCGAGACGAAGGCCGTCATGGCCCACGGGGAGTCCTGCAGGGTGGGCTGGAGCGCGGTGTGCCCGTGCCAGGGCAGGGCGCCGTGGCCGGTGATCCCGCGAAGGGTGACGGCCCCGTCCGGGCCGAAGTCCAGGTCGACCTCCCGGGCGCCGTCGGTCAGGCCCCGGCCGGTGGCCTTCACGGCGGCCTCCAGCAGGGTCCAGGCGTGGAAGAAGGTCTCGGGGGCCACGCCCGCCGGGACCCCCGGGTAGACGAAGGTGAGCACGTCTAGGCTGGTGGTGGACGGGCGGACCAGCTCCACGTCCACCCCGATCGGCCCGGTCTCGGTGGCGCCGAGCAGCAGCAGCCCGTCGGAACGGGACCAGCTGACGTGGGTGCCGGGCTGGTCGGGCAGGTAGGGCTTGCCGGCCGGGTCGTAGTGGATGCGCAGGTCCCGCGCGGCGAGACCCAGGCGGTCGGCGAGCAGGCGGCGGACGGTGAGCCGGGCACGGAAGAAGCGGTGGGCGGCCCGCGCGTGGACGAACTCGGCGCCGCGCCGCAGCTCCTCCTCGGTGAGGCCCTCGGGATAGTGCGCGCTGATGTCGGTGGGGACGACCTGGTCGAGGTCGACCAGCCATGCGTCCATCATGCTCCTTTCTCGGACACAGGCCTTTCGTGGACGCGTCCCTGCGCGGGACACGGCCCCGGGGGGCGCCTACAGGCCGAACACCCGCGTGCGGGAGCGCGCGGGGTCGCCCGGCCGGACGTGCAGCAGCCCGGCGGCCGGGAACATGACGGCCGCGGCGACCGTGCGTTCGGCGCGGATGTCACCCCGGTCCGGGACGCGCACGGGCGGCCGGGACAGCAGCGCGAAGTGGTCCTCGGCACAGGCGTCGGCGGGCAGGGCGGCCAGGCCCTCGTGGGCGGCGCGCAGCCGGCGCAGCGAGGAGTTGCGGGCGAAGACGTTCAGTTCGTCGGCCGGGGCGAAGTCCGGGTGGAGGAAGTGGTTGGTGTGGGCCAGGTCCCCGGGGGCGGCCTCGGTGACGCGCAGGTCGCCGTCGAGGTGTTCGACGTACAGGACCCGTTCGGGGTCGCAGAGCATCAGGGAGCGGGAGCTGGCCAGGGGCAGGTCGGCGAGGATCTTCAGGGCGTGCGCGGTGTTCCCGGCGGTGTCCAGGAGGTGGCGGATGGCCAGGTACGGGGGCACGCCCGGCCGCCAGGTGCCGCCGAGGACCAGGTTCAGGCCGACGGCGAGGCCGTCGCTGTTGAGGCCGAGGTAGCCGAGGAGCCCGGCGAAGCTGAGGACCAGGGAGCGCCGGCCGGAGCCGGCGCGGGCGGTCTCCAGGACGCTGATGTGGGTGTCGAGGTCGCCGCTCAGGTCGACGGTCTGGGCGAGGACCGGCGGGCCGGCGGGGCCGGTGCGGGCGTAGGTGGTGCAGTCCCCGCCGGAGCGGACCTTGGAGTAGCCCATGGCCTCGCGGCGGAGCTGGAGCAGCCAGGCCTCGTCCGCGCTGATCCGGGCCCCGTCGGCGAGGCCGGCCACCTCCTCGGCGAGGTCGGGCAGGGCCGCCTCGACGACGGCCCGGTGGGCGGCGATGAGGGGCCGCAGGCCGGCCATGGCCGGGGGGCGGTCGGTGAGGTGGGCGAGGCGGGCGAGCCCGTCGTCGAGGAAGGCCCGCAGCGGCGCGGCGAGGGCCGCGCCGTGGGCGCGGCCCATCTCGTACGGGGTGCCCGCCGCCCGTATGTGGGTGATGCCGGGACGGGCGGTCCCGTCGGTCCCGCTCATGCCGGGACGGCCTTCTTCGGGCCGCGCGCGAGGAGCGCCCGGACGGCGGGCCATTCGGCGCGCAGCACGCTGTAGAAGACGGCGTCGCGGCGGCGGCCTCCGGGCATGTAGTTGAAGCTGCGCAGGACGCCCTCCTCGGTGGCGCCGATGTTGGCGAGGCCGCGGCGGGCCTGGACGTTGAGGACGTCGGTCTTGAACTCGGCGCGTTCGGCGCCGAGCACCTCGAAGGCGTGCTCCAGGAGCAGGGCCTTGGCCCAGTGGTTGACGCCCCGGCCGCGGAAGTCGCGGCCGAGCCAGGACCAGCCGACCTCCAGGCGGCGGTCGGCCTCGGCCATGTTGCCCAAGCTCATGCTGCCCGCGACGCGTCCGCTGTCCTTGTCGGTGATGGTGTAGACGAAGCGGCGGCCGGCGGCGTGGTCGGCGAGGTTGGTGTCGAAGAAGGTCTCGAAGTCGGCGTCGGTGTCGACGGCGGCGACGAAGTAGCGCCAGATGTCGGGGTCCATGGCGACGGCCCGGACGCCCTCGCGGTCGGCCTCGGTGATCGGGGTGAGACGGACCCGGTCGTTCTCCAGGACGGCGGCGGCGTGCTCGCTCCAGCTCATGGCTCAGGCTCCGGTGGTGGCGTGGTGGTGGCGGGTGAGGGCGTCGGTGACGTCGCGCAGGGTCCGCATGTCGGCGAGGTCGTGCTCGGTGAAGTGGGCGAGGTCGACGCCGGTCTCCTCGCAGACCTCCGTGAGGAAGAGGACCTTGTTGAGGGAGGTCAGCCCGTAGGCGGCGACCATGTCGGCGGCGGGGTCGATGGCGTGGGGCTCGACCTCGGGGATCAGGACGAGGGAGAGCTGTTCGCGGGCGGCCGTTTCGATCTCGGACGGGGTCTCAGGCATGGATTCCGGCCTCCTGGGTGTGCAGCGGGGAGTGGTAGGCGGCCCGTATGTCGGGACGCTTGGGCTTGTACTGGGAGGTCAGCAGGCCGTTGCCGATGCTGAACGGCGGGTCGGCGACCACGACCCGGCTGATCCGCTCGTCGGGGGTGGTGGCGGCGTTGGTCGCGGCGAGCCGGGCGGCGATGGCGCGGGCGTCCGCGGGCCGGGCGGCCGGGGAGACCACGGCGACGAGTTCGGTCTGGGTGGGGCTGAAGACCACGCACTCGGCGATCGCGGGGTCGGCCCGCATCAGTTCCTCGATGGGCCGCACGACGACCTTCTTGCCGTTGTCGAGGACGATGACGTCGTCGGCGCGGCCGTGCACGAAGAGGAAGCCGTCCTCGTCGAGGTGGCCGAGGTCGCCGGTGCGGACGGTGCCGTCGGGCGAGAAGACCTTCTCGGAGTCGCCGGGGCGGGCGTACTCGTAGTGGTTGTTGACGGGGTGGGTGCTGCGGACGCTGATGACCCCGTCCTCGCCGATCAGCACCTCCTTGCCGCGGACCGGTTTGCCGACGCTCCCCTCGCGGTGGGCGCCGGGGTGGTTCTTGGTGACGATGCAGGTCTCGTTGAGCCCGTAGCCCTCGTAGATCGGCAGTCCGGCCTCGGTGAAGAAGCGCAGGACGGCCGGCGAGGCGGGCGCGGATCCGGTCCAGAGGTAGCGGATGCGGTCGCCGAACAGGGCGCGGGCCACGTCGGGGAGGGTGCGGCCGGCGGACCGGCGCAGCCGGCCGTCGATGGTGCGGCGGGCGGACTCGTAGAAGGCGGGGACGCCCATGACCACGGTGGGGCGGACCCGGCGCAGGGTCGCGAAGGCCGCCTCGTAGGTGGTGACGGTGACGTCGTGGCCGTGCAGCAGGGCCGAGTACACCCAGTAGCGCTGCTGGAGGAGGGAGAGGGGCAGGAAGACGAAGAGGTGGTCGTCCGGGGTGTGTTCGAAGATCTCCTGGACGGCGGTGAGGGCGCTGTCGATGCTGCCGGCGGTCGCACCGAGGCCCTTGGGGACGCCGGTGCTGCCGGAGGTGAACTTGATGGTGGTGACGTCCCGGGCGCCCCAGGTGACGGGGGGCAGCGGGGCGTCGGCGGAGCCGGTGGGCTCCGTCAGCTCCCAGATCCGGTCGGTGGTGAGGGTGTCGGGGACGTCGGTGGGCTGGTCGGTGCAGAGCAGGTGGAGGCCGTAGCGGTCCATGAGGGCGGTGGACGGGGTGAACTTGCCCGGCTCCAGGCCCGCGGTCTGCGCGCCGAGGCGCAGCGCGGCCAGGTCGAGGAGCACCCATTCCAGGCTGTTGGCGGCGAGGATCCCGATGCGGTCGCCGGGACCGATGCCGTAGGTGTCCCGCAGGTGGTGGGCGAGGCGGCCGGAGCGGTCGTGGAGCTCGCGCAGGGGGATGGTCCGTGTCCCGTCCAGGCGGGCGACGGAGATGTGCCCGCCGCCCGGCGGCCGGCCGACGATCCGCCTGATCGTCTCGGGGACGGCCCCGCCTCCGGGTGCTCCGGGCGGGGGCGTGGCCCGTGCCCCGGCGGGCGTGTCCGAGGCGGTCATCGTCATCGGGTCACCCCCGGCATGAGTACGGCGGCCATCGCGCGGACGGTCTCCAGCTCCGAGAACTGGTCGAGGGTGAGGGTGACGCCGAAGCGCTTGCGGGCGGCGGTGAGGATCCGGGCGGCCGCGATGGAGTCGCCGCCGAGGGAGGCGAGGGTGTCCAGGGCGCCGACGTCGGGGCGGCGCAGGACGGTGGACCAGATGTCGCAGAGGATCTTCTCGGCCTGGGTGGCGGGGGCGCTGCCGCCGGTCGGCGGTGCGTCGGCGGGCGCCTGCGCGCCGAGTTCGGCCAGCCGGGTGCGGTCCACCTTGCCGTTGCGGGTCAGCGGCAGTTCGTCGTGCCACAGGACGGCCGCGGGGAGCATGTAGTCGGGCAGGTCGGAACGCAGTGCCCCGCGCAGGTCGTTCAGGTGCGGGCGGTGGTCGCCCGCGGGCACCAGGTGGGCGACGAGGCGGTTGCCCTGGGCGGCGACGACGGCGCGGGTGACCTCGGCGAGGGCGGCGAGGCGGGTCTCGACCTCCCCGGCCTCGATCCGATAGCCGTTGATCTTGATCTGGAAGTCGCTGCGGCCGAGGATCTGGATGTCGCCGTCGGGCAGGTACCGGCCGAGGTCGCCGGTGCGGTAGAGGCGTTCACCGCGTACGCGGTCCTCCCGGAACCGCTCGGCGGTGCGTTCCTCGTCGCGCCAGTAGCCGCGCGCCAGGCCGGTGCCGGCGGCGACGATCTCGCCGGTGACCCAGTCGGGGGCGTCGAGGCCGTGACGGTCCAGGACGTAGGCGCGGTTGTTGGCGTTGGGGCGTCCGTAGGGGATGGACTCGCTGCCGTCCTCCTCCTCGCCGACGGGGTGCAGGATGTTCCAGATGGTGGTCTCTGTGGGGCCGCCGAGGGAGACCACCTCCAGCTCCGGCATCATCGCGCGCAACTGCGCGGGCAGGGCGGGCGGGAGCCGGTCGCCGCTCATCATGACCAGGCGCAGGGCGGGCGGTACGGCGCCGTCGGCGCGGGCCTGGCCGTGCAGCAGCCCGACGATGGCGGGGACGGAGTTCCACACGCTGACGTCGTGCAGGCGGCACAGGTCGAGCCAGTGGGCGGGGTCGACGGCCTTGTCCCGGTCGGGCATCACGAGGGCCGCCCCGGCCGCGAGGGCGCCGAAGACGTCCCAGACGGACAGGTCGAAGTTGAAGGCGCTGATGGCCATGAACCGGTCCTCGGGGGTGATCCCGAAGCGGGTCTGGCAGTCGGCGACGACGTTGGCGACGTTGCGGTGGGTCACCATGACGCCCTTGGGGGCGCCGGTGGTGCCGGAGGTGTAGAGGACGTACGCGAGGTCGTCCGGGTGGGACCCGGGGAGCCGGTCGGGGACCTCGGCGCGGCCGGAGCAGGGCTGGGTGAGGTCGAAGCAGGCGATGTCGCCGGAGTCGGGCCGGCCGGTGTTGGTCAGGACGCAGCGGACCTCGCCGTCGGCCAGCATGTAGTCCTGGCGGGCGGGGGGCAGGTCGGCGTCGACGGGCAGGTAGGCGGCGCCGGCGAGGACGGTGGCGAGGACGCCGACGATCTGCTCGGGCCCGCGCCGCATGACGAGGCCGACGAGTTCGCCGCGGCCGACTCCCTGTCCGCGCAGCCAGGTCGCGGCGGTCGCGGCCCGGTGCAGGAGTTCGCCGTAGCTCACGGTGCGGTCGGAGGTCAGGACGGCGGGGGCGGCGGGGGTGCGGGCGGCCTGGGCGACGATGGCGTCGCCGAGCATCTCGTCGGGCAGGGCGACGGCGGTGTCGTTGGCCTCGTCGCGGCGGGCCCGCTGGGCGGGCGGCAGCAGGTCGAAGTGGTGCTGCTGCCAGGCGCTCTCGTCGACGAGGGTGGCCAGGAGGGTTGCGTAGCCGTGCGCGAGGTCGTCGAGGAGGCCTTCGCAGAAGAGTTCGTCGATGCCGTCGAGCTGGACGACGAGGGCGCCGCGGCGCTCCATCGCGAAGGCGTTGAGCCACACCTGCGGGGTCTGGCTGACGGAGAAGACCTCCTCGCCGAAGAGTTCCAGGGCGGAGCCGTCGACCTCGCTGCTGACGTGTCCGATGGCGCTGTTGAAGGTGAAGGGCATCCGCGCGCCGGCCACCCCGCCGCGGCGGCGGGCCAGTTCCTTGAGGACCTCGATGCCGGAGAAGTGCCGGTGGTCGATGTCGGTGTGCAGGCGGGTCTGGAGGGCCTTGGCGCGTTCCGCGAAGGGCAGGGAGCGGTCGACCTCGGCCTCGACGAGGAGGGTGTCGGAGAACTGGCCGATGGCCTCGAAGACCCGGGGGTGCACGGGCGGCCGGTGGGCGACGGTGGTGGTGAGGGTGAACCGCTCCCCCGCGCCCCAGGTGGCCAGCGTTTCCGCGTACGCGGCGAGCAGCAGGGCGGAGGGGGTCAGGCCGGCGGCGGCGGCCCGGTCCTTGAGGGCGCTCCACTCCTCGCGGCCGAGGCCGACCGTGCGCTGGGTGAACCGGGTGCCGGTCAGGGCGGCCGGGCTGGTGCGCAGCGGCAGGTCGGGGTGGGGGGCGAGGTCCTCGCAGCGTTCCATCCAGTAGTCGCGCGAGCGCCGGGCGGGGGCCCGGTCGCGGGCGGCTTCCAGCGCGGCGACGTAGTCCTCGTAGGGGAGTTCCTCGTGGACGTCCGCGGTGGGGCTCTGATAGGCGTGCCACCAGGCGCGGAAGAACAGGAACATGCTGATGCCGTCCATCACGAGGCCGTCGTGGCCGACGTGCAGCACCATCCTGTCGTCGTCGAGGATGGTCGCGTCGACGGTGAGCAGGGGTGCCTGGTCGGCGGGGAGCACCTGGTGGGAGCGCATGTCGCGCAGTTCGGCGCGGATCAGGTCCTGCTGGCGGGGGCTGTGGCCGCGCAGGTCGAGGACGCCGATCTGCGGGGCGTGGTCCCCGTACTCGGTGACCTGGCGTTCGTCGGAGAGGAAGCGCGAGCGCAGGGCGCTGTGCGCGGCCACGACGGTGTCGAGGGAGGCCTGGAGCCGGTCGAGGTCCCAGTCGCCCTCGATCTCGTGGAAGACGTGGCTGGCGACGTCTCCGATCTCGAAGATCCCGCTGCGGCCGAGGTAGTAGCTGCGCTGCAGCGGGGTGAGGGGGAAGCCGGGGCCGTGTTCGGCCTCGCGGGCGAGGTGGGCGACGAGCTCGGGCTTGGCGGCCTTGAGGGAGGCGATGAACTCGGGGTCCATCCGCTCGCGGTTGCCCTGGAGGCGCAGGTCGCCGTCGGTGAGGGTGACCGACAGTCCGCGCCGGGCTATCTCGCGCAGCATGTGACGGGCGTTCATCGGGCGTCCCCCGAGGTCAGGGCGGCGACGGCGGAGGGCTCGGCGCGCTCGGCGATGACGGCGGCGAGTTCCGCGAGGGTGCCGCCGTGCAGGAGTTCGTCCATGGAGAGGTCGACGTCGAGGGCGTCGAGGATCTGGTACTGGACGGTGACGGCCTGGAGGGAGCCGGCCGCGAGCTGGGTGAGGGTGCGGTGGGCGATCCGCTCGTCGTCGCCGAGGCGCAGGACGGTGCGGGCGACCCCGGTGAGCCAGGGGGTGAGGGCCGGCTCGGCGGGCGGGGCGGGCGGGGCCGGCCGGAAGAAGACGGCGTCGGCGAGGGTGACGGCGCTGCCGGGGGCGAGGAGTTCGACGCTACGGGGCCACGTGCTCGGGGCGTCCGTGCCGAGGGCGGCGGCGAGCCGGTCGGCGAAGCGGGGCATGACGGGGGCGGCGGCGTGCGCGAGCAGCCGGGCGGCGGCCAGTTCGAGGGCGACGGCGGTGCGGTTCTCGTCCTCCCAGCCGGGGGTGTCGGTGAGGAGGCCTTCGGCGCGGGCGAAGCGGACGGTGTCGCGGACGATGCCGTCGAGTTCGGCGGCGGCCTGGTTGAGGGAGAAGGAGTCGTTCTGCAGGGCTCCGGTGACGGCGGCGAGGCGGGTGCCGAGCCGGGCGAGGAAGGCGGAGTGTTCGGCGGTCCAGTTCCCGGCGTCGGGGGCGCGGCCGCCGTGGTGCTTGGCGACGCGGGCGCCGAGGTCGTTCAGCCACTGCTGCCAGGTCCCGATGAGGGTGTCGTCGAGGGTGGCCTCGTAGGCGGCGCGCCGGAAGTCGGTGCGGGTGCCCTCGGGGCGGGTGGAGGCGAGGAAGTAGCGGACGGAGTCGACGGTGTCGGGGGTGAGGATCTCCTTGCCCCAGATGGCGTGGCGGCGGCTGGTGGAGAACTTCTCGCCTTCGAGCAGGTAGAACTCGTTGACGTGGTAGTCGATGTCGGGGGTCCAGCCGGGGAAGGCGAGCTGGTAGAGGACCGGGTAGAGGACGGAGTGGTAGAAGCTGTTGTCGTAGCCGAAGAAGTGGACGATCTTCCAGTCGGCGGCCGGGTCCGCCGCCTTCCAGGGCCGGCCCAGGCGGGCACCGAGGGACTGGATGCCGTGCAGGAACCCGTAGCTCATCTCGGGCCACACCCAGATGACCTGGCCGTCGGTGCCGGCCTCGCGCGGCTCGACGCCCCAGGTGGAGGGGTGGGTGAGGGGGATGGTCAGGTCGGGGCGGCGGAAGAGCCGGTCGGCGAGTTCGCGCAGCCGGGCCGGGACCCGGCCGAGGCGGTGGTGGGCGCGGACGTCCCCGGCGTAGGCGTGCAGGGGCAGGGTCCAGCGGGCGGCCGGGGCCGTGGTGGGCGCGGCGTCGGAGCGGGTCGAGCGGGGGCCGGTCAGGTCGGCGACGGTGTTGGGCTCGCCGCACTCCTCGCAGATGTTGCCGGAGGTGGTGGAGCCGCAGCCGGGGCAGCCGCCCTTGACGTCGGCCTCGTAGAGGTAGCCGCCGGTGGTGGCGTCGTAGAGGGCGTCGGTCTCGGTGACGGCGATCTCGCCGGAGGCGACGACCTTGCCGAAGAAGTCCCGCAGGCCCTCGCGGTAGGCGGGGTCCTGGTCGGTGACCGTGTACTGGTCGAGCGGTATGTCCATCAGCCGCAGGGTTTCGGCGATCTCGGCGCTGTAGTGGGCGGCGGTCTCGGCGGGGGTGCCGCCGTCCTTGGCGGCGGCCGCGACCACGTAGCTCTGGTAGTCGTCGCTGCCGGTGAGGTGGTAGGCCTCCGCGCCGGTCATGCGCTGGTAGCGGGTGAAGGCGTCGGCGCCGAGGTAGGGGCCGGAGAGGTGGCCGAGGTGGAGGTCGCCGTTGGGGGTGGGCGGGGTGGAGAACACGAAGACGGGGCGGTCTCCGAAGCCCTTGCGGACCGGGTCGGCGGCGGAGGTGGCGGCGCGCTGGGCGTCGCGCCAGTACTGGGTGAAGAAGACGAGGTCGGCCCCGTCCCCGTCGGTGTTCTCCAGGCCGGTCCTTTCCGGACTGGTGTTCTTCAGGACGTGGGACTCGAAGGGTTCGAAGAGGACGACGGTGCCGGGGGCGGCGGGGTGCCGTTCGCCGTCGATGACGAACTCGCCCCGGCCCGAGACGATGACGAACAGCTCGGTCTCGTCGTGCCGGTGGCTGTCGGTGGCGCGGCCGGGGGCGACGCGGCCCCAGCCGGCGGCCGTGCCCAGCCCCTCCACGCCGCTCATGTCGATACCGAACGCCTGCTCCAGGACGTCGGCGTCGTAACTCGCGATGATCATGTCGTGGCCTTTCGCGGAGACGGGAGGGAGGGGATCAGGGCGGCGGCGCGGGCGGCGAGCGCCGGGGCCAGCCGGTAGCCGGAGCCGCTCGCGGCGCCCGCGAACACGAGCCGGCCGTAGGGGTCGAGCGCGGTGACCAGGGGCGTGCCGCCGGGCCCGTACGCGTCGCAGAAGACCCGGCCGGAGCGGCAGTGGGCGGCCAGGTCCGGGGCGTAGCGGGTGAGCAGGGCCCGGGCCTCGCGCAGGTGGCCGGCGGTGAGGGCGGGGTCGACGGCCGCGGGGTCGACGTCCCACTCCCGGCAGGTGTAGCTGAACAGCCAGTGGCCCCGGTGGTGGAAGGGCAGCAGGAACGCGTCCTCGGCGTGCAGGACGACCGCCCGGTCCCCCGGGGCGGGCGCCCGGTCGATGTGCAGGGCGACTATCTTCTTGACCCGGGCTCCGAGGGGGGTCACCAGGTCCCGCCAGGCGGGTTCGGCGAGCCAGGGCCCGGGGGCGATCACCACGTGTTCGGCGGTGAGGGTGGCGCCGCCGGTCAGGGTCAGGCGCGCGCCGCCGGGACCGGCGGCGACGGAGGTGACGGCGACGCCCTCGCGGAAGGCGACCCGGGGGCGCAGTTCGGCGGCGAGGAGCTGGGTGAGGGCGTGCACGTCCGCGTACTGGCAGCCGTCGCCCTCCCAGGCCCCGAAGTTCTCCGGCAGCGGCCCGACCACGGGCGGGAGTTCGGTGGTCCAGCGGAGTTTGGCCTCGGGCAGGTAGACCTCGCGCAGCCGCTCCTCGGCGCTCTCGGGGGCCAGGACGGTCATGCCGAGCGGGTGGATGGGCAGGTCCGGGCGGGCCGTGTGGAGGTCGGCGTAGAAGCGCTCGCTCTCGGCGGCCAGGGTGCGGACGGTGTCGTTCGCGCCGCGCGGGAAGTGGAGTCCGGCGGAGCGGCGGGTGGCGCCGGAACCGATCATGTCCCGGTCGAGGACGGTGACGGTGGCGGAGGGGTCGCGGGCGGTGATCTCGCGGGCGATGAGCACCCCGAGGATGCCCGCGCCCACCACCGCGATGCCGGTGCGGGCGCCGGTGGGGCCGCCGGCGTCGGGGGCGGTGCGGCGGTAGCCGGCGGGCTCGGTGAGGGCGGGGCCGGTGAGGGGGCCCGTGGCGGGGCCGGTGGCGGGCATCAGGCGCTCCACCGTTCGTCCTGCGGGGCCTTGGAGGACCACTCGATGAAGGAGGCGAGCTGCTCGTCCGCGCGTACGCCGCACAGCCGGTCGGCGATGCGCCGGCTGCGCCAGGCGTTGAGGCTGAGGTTGGGGTCGGCGAGGCCGCGCTGGCCGCGGACCCCGTTCTGGACGAAGATCCGGCGGTCGGCGGGGCCGTCCCAGCGGACGGCGTAGTCCTCGTCGACGCGCAGTTCCTCGCCCTCGTGCTCCAGGCGGCCGGTGAGGGGGGCGAGGAAGTCCATGGCCGCGGGCCGGTATCCGGTGGCCCAGACGACGATGTCGGCCTCGAACCGCTCCACGGACTCCGGCTCGCCCGTGTGCCGGGCGCACACCTCCCAGCCGCCGAGTGGGCCGGTGGAGACGTCGAAGACCTCGCGGCCGGGGTGCAGGGCGACCAGGTCCTCGTTGCCCTCGACGAACCGGTGGACGTAGATGGTCTGGTAGATCTCGCGCAGCGTGGACTCGGAGATGCCGTCGCTCGTCAGGATGTTGCTGGAGTTCAGCGACTGGCGGCGCTCGCGCGGCAGTCCGTAGAAGTAGTCCGCGTGGCTGGGCATGTAGTAGTCGTTGGTGAAGGGCGAGTCGTCGATCGGGAGGTAGTTCGGCCGTCGCGAGATCCACGAGACCCGGCGGGGAAGGTCCCAGCCGCCGCGGGAGATCAGGTCGAGGAAGGCCTCGGCGCCGGACTGGCCGCCGCCGATGACGACGACCCGCTTGCCGCCGACGTCGCGGGCGGCGTTCAGGTAGTCGGAGACGTGGAACTGCGTCGGACCGAGCCGTCCTTCGCCCTGCGGCGGGACCCAGGGGCGGCTGCCGACGCCGACCACGACGTTCTCGGCGGTCAGCTCGCGGCGGTCGGTGCGGACGGTGAACGCGCCGAGGCCGTCGTCGAAGCCGACCTCCCGGACGCCCTCGCCGAAGACGATGTTCTCGTTGCGGCGGCTGGCCCAGGCCAGGTAGTTGCGGAACTCCAGCCTCGGCACGTCATCGAACTGGGCGTTGAGGAAGTGGTAGACCCGTCCCTTGGCGTGCAGGTACGACAGGAACGAGAACGGGTTCGCGGGATCGGCGAGGCTCACCAGGTCCTTGAACTGGGAGACCTGGAGGGTGGTGCCCGGGATCTGCTGGCCGTCGTGCCAGCTGAAGGACTCCTTGCGGTCGAGGAAGAGATTGGGTACGTCCGGCCGGCTGTGCAGCAGGGAGGCCAGGCTCAGGTTGGCCGGACCCACGCCGACTCCCAGGCAGCGGAAGTGCGTGATGCCCGGCCGGAAGCTCTCGTGCCCCATGGTCGGAACCTCTCGTTCGATTCGGTAAGGGAAGAGGAGGGGGTGGGGTGGGGAGCGCTAGGCCGCGGCGGCCGGGCGCGTGCGTACGGCGATCAGGCCGAACAGGGTGGCGAGCAGGGAGCAGGCGCCGACCAGCGGCCAGACGAGCTGGCCGTACTGGAGGAAGAGCCAGGTGCCGGCCATCGGCCCGAGGGCGGAGCCCAGGCCGAAGGTGAACTGGAAGCTGCCGATGTAGCGGGAGCGCAGCGCCTCGGGCCCGGCGCCGGCCGGGTAGGCGAAGACGGCGGGGCCGCCGAGGATCTCGCCCAGGGACCAGACGAGGGTGCCGATGACCACGGCGGCGGGCCCGATCGGCAGTCCGTAGCAGGCGACGCCGGCACCGACGAGGGCGAAGCCCAGGCCGATGGTGATCTTCAGGGGCCAGCGCTGCGAGACCTTGGTGACCAGCAGCTCGAAGGCGATGACGATGAAGCCGTTGAGCGCGACCGCGAAGGTGTACCAGAAGAGCGCGATGTGCGCGTCCTTCAGGGACAGCGGGAGCGTGGACAGGTACTGCATGTAGACGGCGGAGTGGAAGAAGGCGGCGACGAGGTAGAGCAGGTAGCGGCGGTCGCGCAGGACCGCGCCGTAGCCGCCGGTGGGGGCGGCCTCGCGCATCGTCCCGGTGCGGACCGGGCTCCTGGCGGGCAGGGTGGCCCGTGCGACGAGCGCGTAGGCGAGGGCGAGGGCGGCCTCTCCCCAGAACAGCAGGGTGTACGTCTGCCCGCCGGCGTTGTAGAGCGCGTAGCCCAGCAGCGGGGCGGCGGTCGCGCCGACGTTGAGGCCGAAGCGGTACATCGCGAAGATCATGATCTGCCGGTCGCCGTCGGTCTGCTCGGCGAGCAGGGTGGCCGACGCGGGACGGAACAGCTGGGCGCCCAGGCTGACGAGGGCGATGGCGCAGAGCAGCAGGGTGAAGTCGGACAGGTAGAGGAGGGCCGCGGTGAGCACGGCCGTACTGCTCATGGAGAGCACGGTGGCGCCGCGGATGCCGAGCCGGTCGGCGAGGGTGCCGCCGGCCAGGGAGCCGGCGACGGCCCCGCCGCCGTAGACGCCCAGGGCGATGACCGTGTGGCCCTTCGAGTAGCCCTCGGCGGTGAGGAAGAGGACGAGGAAGACGTGCAGGAAGCCGCTGAGCCGGTTGACGAGCACCCCGGCCAGTACGGTCTTCACCGCGCGCGGGGCCTCCTTGAAGGTCACCCACACCCCGGGGGCGGCGGGCGCGGCCGCCGGCTCCGGGGCGGCCTCGGCGGGGCGGACGTCAGTGCTCATCGGCGCCGGCCTCCGGTTCGGTGACGACGGTGACGGCGGCCCGTACGGACCGCTCCATTTCGTCCAGGGCGTCCGCGGTCGGGGCGTCGAGGAGGAAGGTCACGGCGCGGTCGTCGGAGCTGGCGAGCGGGCCCAGCCGGGCGCCGGCCTCCTTCAGGACGAGGAGCGCGCGCAGCGCGGCCGGGTCCCCGGCGGCGCCCGGGACCCACTCGGGCCACATCCCGGCCTCGCCCACCCACTGGGGGCGTACGCCGGGCCGGTCGAGGGTGACGTCGGCGAGGACTCCCGGGGCGTGGTCCAGGTAGACCTGGCGGGTGAAGCGGCGCGGGGCCGGGTAGGAGGCGGGCTCGCCCAGGGCGATCTTGATGATCTCGGGTTCCATCGGCTGCCCGGTGGCCAGGTGGTAGAGGGCGAGCAGGCCGTCGCCGGGGGTGCGGGCGGCGACCTCCATCAGGCAGGGGCGGCCGTCGGCGCCGACGCGCCACTCGGAGTGGGCGATGCCGTCGCGGAAGCCGAGGACGTCCAGCATCCGGCGGTTGGCGTCCCGCAGGACCGCGTCGTGCCCGCCGGACGGGTCCGGGACGGAGTGGGCGAGCTCCACGAAGGTGTGCGCGCCGGACTCGGTGGTCTCCTTGCGGGTCACCGACGCGAAGACGGGCTCGCCGTGCTGGACGAGGGTCTCGACGGAGTACTCCTGGCCGGTGGCCTTCTCCTCGATCAGCACGGTCTCGTGGGCGGGGTACTCCATCAGCAGGGCGCGCATCGCCCCGGCGTCCTCGACGGCGACCACGCCCGAACTGGAGTGCCGGGTGGCGGGTTTGGCGACGACCGGGTAGGTCAGCGCGGTCAGGTCGGCGTCCTCTCGGCCGCCGGGCGGCACCACCAGGCAGGCCGGGCCGAAGGCGTCGAGGTACCAGCGCTGGAGGTACTTGCTGCGGCAGACGCGGGTGGCGCGCAGTCCGGGTCCGGGCAGGCCGAGCGCGTCGCACAGCAGGCCGGTCTGCTCGACCAGGGTCTCGCCGACGGCGTAGGCGCCGCGCACGGTGTAGCGGCCGTGCCAGGCGCGGGCCCGGGCGGCGAAGCCGGGGGTGAAGGAGCCGTCGAGGTCGAGGGAGCCGTCGACGTAGGCGATCTCGTCGATCAGGGAGGCCGGGTGGTCGGGGTCCTTGCGGGCTGTCTCGGCGGCGTCCCGGTACGACTCGGGGGTGATCAGGAGGATCCTCAGGCCGCGGGCGGCGAGTTCCTCCAGGTAGCGGGGGTTGCGGCAGACGACCCGGAAGGCGCCGGTGAGGACGAAGGCCTCGGGGAGCGGCTCGTGGGCGGCGGGGTGGGACGGTTGCGCGGTCGGGTGGGTCATGCCGGGACTCCTGAGGGGGTGGAGGAGGTTTCTTCGCAGGTCCCGCCCAGGCCGTGGGCGGCGAGGAAGGTGAGCCAGCGGGTGGTCTCCCGGGGCGTCTCGGCGGCCCGGTTGAGGCCGGCGGGGAGGGCGCCGGCCAGGATGCGGGTCACTCCGTAGGCGACGGGGAGGGAGACGCAGCGGGCCATCGCGGACTCTTCGCCGTCGCCGGTGAGGTCCAGCAGGTGGGAGCCGCGCCAGCGGGTCCCGGCGGCGGTGCGCAGTTCGAGGGAGACCGACAGGACGACGCGGTCGCGGTCGGCGGGGGTGGTGGGGTAGCGGGCGGCGAGGGCCGCGGCCAGCGCGCGGACGGCCGCGGGGTCGCCCGCGGAGACGGTGTCGAAGACCTCCTTCCAGGCGGTGCGCCAGCCCGCGTTGCGCAGGGTGCCGCGGACGAAGGTGGCGAGCTGCCACTGGTGCGGGATGCCGTACTGGGCGACGAAGGGGAGGCTGTCGCGGTTGGGGTAGACCTCGAACTCCTCGCCCGCCAGGACCAGCGGCCGGGTGGCCTCCCAGGGGCGGGCGGCGGTGCGTTCGGCCCCGGAGTCGATGTGCCGGGCCGGGGAGCCGAGGGCCGCGAGGACCCCGTACGGGGCCCAGCTGAAGCGGTAGCGGAAGGCGTTGGGGACCGCCGGGACCCCTCCGCAGTAGGAGGTGAACGCGGCGGTCGCCGGTGCCGGGCCGATGGCCTCGCGGCCCCGGGCGACCAGGTCGTGGGCCATCAGGTGGTCGATGCCGGGGTCGAGTCCGGCCTCGGTGAGCACGACGGTACGGGTCCGCGCGGCGGCGGCGCCGGCGAGCGCGGCGATTTCCGGGGAGACGTAGCTGGTGCAGGCGAAGTGGGCCCCGCGGTCGGTCGCCAGACGCAGCAGCGCCGGGTGTTCGGCGGCGGGGAGCATGGAGACGAGGACGTCGCCGGGGCCCACCCCGTCCGCCAGGGCGGCCGGGGTGAGGGCGCGGACCTCCGCGCGGCCCGCGAGGCCGTGGGCGGCCAGGCGGGCGGTGGCGCGGTCGGTGGTGCGGTCCCACAGGACCACGCGACGGGCGCGCTCGCAGACGAGGGACAGGCCGGAGCGGCCGGTGGACAGGCCGGTGCCTATCCAGTGGACGGTGCCGGACGCCGGCGCCGCGGCGGGTGAGGGCGGGTCAGCGGACAAGGGGGGCCTCCTGGGCTTCGACTGCGGTCCGGTAGGTGTGCAGGGCGCGGGCCCAGACGCCGTCCCACTCGGCCAGGCGCATCAGGTGCGGGGCGAGTTCGGCGGAGAAGGCGGTGCTGGCCTCGACGGGGAGGAGGGAGGGGAGGTTGTCGATGGCGATGAGGTCGAGGCGGGGGGCCTCGGCGCGCAGGGGGCGGACGGGCTCGGTCCAGGTGGTGGTCTCGTCGTAGACCGGCAGGACGTTGCAGTCGGAGGTGACGTCGCAGGTGACGTCGGAGAGGAGGGAGAGGCGGCGGGCGGGGTCGTCGAGGTCGGCCTTGGTCAGGAACGGCGGTACGGGGGTGGTGGTCAGGACGGTGTTGACCATCAGGTCGTGGCCGAGCAGCGCGGCCCGGTCCAGGGAGCGGGTCTCGGCGAGGTCCCAGCGGGTGGGTTCCAGTCCGGCCCGGACGAGGGCGTCGCAGGCGCCGCGGCCGCTGCGGCCGAGGGCTCCGACGACGAGGGCGGTGGTGGGGTCGCCGGCGGTGGCGCCGGAGGCGAGGAGGGCGTCGAGGGCGGGCCGGTCGGTCGGACGCAGCGGGGGGGTGAGGGCGCCGCGGTGGTGCAGGACGGCGAGGGCTGCGCCGATGTAGCCGGCCCAGTAGCCGAAGGCGGCGACGCGCCGGCCGGCTTCGTCGGTGAGGTACTCCAGGTCGAGCAGGGCGCCGCCGCCGGCGGTGAAGCGGGAGAGCAGTTCGGCGGCGCCCGACTGGCCCTTGTAGGCGTGGGCGAAGTAGATGTGGCGGTGGCGCAGGGCGGGTGCCCCGGGACCGGCGGGGAGTTCCTTGAGGCCGAGGACGTAGGCGTCGGCGGGGGCCTGTGCGTCCCAGGAGGCGGTGGGGGCGGTGGCGCAGCCGGCGGCGGCGTAGTCGGCGAGGGGGAAGGCGCGCTGGTCCGACTCCTCGACGGTGATCCGGACCCCGGCCTCCACCAGGCGGCCCGCGTCGTGCGGGGTGAGGGGGGCGCGGCGCTCGGTGGGGCGGGCCTCGTGGCGCATCCAGAGGTGAGTACTGTCCGACATGGTGCGTTTTGTCCTGTCTGAAGGCATAGGGGTGGTAGACCCCCGGCCTGATCGCGGTTGCGGGGGCGACGTCCTGGGAGTGCCTGCGCGCTAGAGGAGCGGGATCCGGGCGTTCGCCAGAGGGCGGTAGGCGGGGGTCGCTGTGGTGCTCCAGCCTGCCGTGCGCAGTTCGGTGACGACGGCGGTGGCGAGCGCCACGGCGAGCCGCTCCCCCGGGCAGCGGTGGGCCGCCGCGCCGAAGGTGAAGATCACGGGATTCACCCGGCCGGGGTGCAGGGTGTGGGGGTCCGCGTTGACGGCGGGGTCCCGGTTGGCGGCGGCGAGCACCACGAGGAGCTGCTGCCCGGGTTCCACCGTGGAGCCCGCGTGGGTGAAGGACCCGGCGGCGAAGCGGCGGGTGTTCTGGATCGGGGCGTCGTGGCGGACCACCTCGCGCACGAGCGCACCCGTGTCGGGGGCCTGCGTGCCCCGGGCGAGGGCGACCAGGGTGTTGCCGATGAGCCCGGCGGTGGCGTCGTAGGTCTGGGAGAGGAAGCCGATGGCGTTGGAGAGCAGCGGCCCGAGGTCGACCAGGCCCTCCCGGTCGGCGGCCCGCACCAGCCCGGCGAGCAGTCCGTGCGCCCGGCCGGCGCCGTACCCCTCCCGGATCCCGGCACCGGACGCCGCCCCCGGCCCCTCCTCCGGGCCCGCGGCGGCGGCCGAGTCCAGTACCGGGCCGAGGAGTTCGCGCAGCCGGACGGCGGCCACCGCGGCCGCCTCCCGGTCCTCGGGACCCGCGGTGGCGGGGATGCAGCGGACGAAGTCGGCGATCGCGCGGGCCGCCTCGCGGTCGGCGCCCCCGGTCAGCCCGGCGAGCACCGCGACCACCCGCGCCGGGACCCCGAACATCAGCTCCTCGTAGGGGACTTCGCCGCCCGCGGCGAGCGCCTCACGGGTGAACCTGGCCGCCAGTTCCCCCGCGTACACGGTGTCGGCGCCGGCCAGGGCCCCCGCGACGGCCCCCTTCAGGCGGGCCGCCGCCGCGCCGTCGGTCATCCGCACCAGCTGCCCGAACACCTCGCCCGCCGCCGTGCCGGCGATCCCGGCCGGGACCGGCTCCGCCACCGGCCGTACCCGCAGCACGCCGCTGCCGAGCACCGCGCGCACCGCGGCCGCGTCGGCCGCCACCCAGGCCCCCAGCGCCTCGTCGAAGACGAAGGGGCGCTCGGCCACCAGGCGCGCGTAGAAGGGGTAGGGGTCCGGGAGGCGGACGGCCTCGACGGGGCTGAGGGTCGTGGTGCTGCTCACTGGTGACTCCTTGTCGAACGGGTGGTGCGGGCCGAGCGGGTGAAGCGGGGGCGGGCAGGCGAGGAGGGCCGGCCGGGCGGGTGGAGAAGGGTCAGGCGGCCGCCGCGCGGGCCGCCCTGCGCATGTCGAGGGAGCCCGCGATGGCCATCCTCAGCACCTCCGAGGTGCCCTCGTAGACGCGCAGGGAGCGGATCTGCCGGTACAGCCGCTCGGTGACCGAGCCCTGCACGATGCCCGCCGCCCCGAGCAGCTGCACGGCGGAGTCGACGACCCCCTGGGCGGCCTCGGTGGCGTGCACCTTCGCGATGTTGGAGTGGCGGGCGAACCGCCGGCTGCCGCGGTCGGTCTCCCAGGCGGCCCGCGCCACGAGCAGCGCGGCCGCGTTCAGCTGCACCTCCATGTCGGCGAGGGAGGCCTTCACCAGCTGGAGGTCGAACAGGGTGGCCCCGTACGCCTCCCGCCCCAGGACGTGGGCGAGCGCGGTGTCGAAGGCCCGCCGGGCGAATCCGAGGGCCGCCGCGCCGACCGTCGTACGGAACCGCTCCAGCAGGTCGACCGCGACCACGAACCCCTTCCCCGGCCGCCCCAGCAGCGCGTCCGCGGGCAGCCGGCACCCTTCGAAGGACAGGTGCGCGAAGGACCGCGGGGCGATCGCGTCGATCCGCTCGACCCGCAGCCCGGGGGTCGACGCGGGCACCAGGAAGGCGGACAGCCCCAGCGGGCCGGGGCCCTGCCCGGTGCGGGCGATGACGACGAACACGTCGGCGATGGTCCCGTTGGCGATCCAGGCCTTGCGCCCGTCGAGCACGTACGAACCGTCCGCCGCGTCCTTCACCGCCTCCAGCCCCACCGAGGCCACGTCCGAGCCGGCCTCCTTCTCGGAGACCGCGAAGGCCCCGATCAGGGTCCCCGCGGCCATCCCCGGCAGGTAGCGGCGGCGCTGCGCCTCGCTGCCGAAGCGCAGCAGCGGGGTCGCGGCCAGCGCCTGGATGGAGAAGGCGAAGTCGGCGAGGTCCTCCGCGTACGCGAGGGCCTCGCGGCGCAGGCACACCGCGCGGAAGTCGTCCACCGGCGCGCCCCGGGGGTCCAGTTCGGCCAGCCAGCCCGCCGCGCCCAGGGCGCGCACGAGCCGGCGCCCGGCCGCGTCCGGGTCGAGGGCGCGGATCTCCTCCCACAGCACCCGGTTGCTGTCGCACCAGGCCCCCGCCTCCTCGGCGAGGCGGCGGTGGGAGTCCTCGTAGAAGGGCAGGGCGAGGACCTCGGGGTCGAAGCTCGTCGTCAGTTCCATCGTCCGGCTCCTCAGATGACCAGGTCGGCGGGGGTGTCGGCAGGGGCGTCGACGGGACCGGCGGCGGGGGTTCCGGAGGCGGGCCCGCCCGAATCGGACGCCCCGGCGCGGACCCGCTTCACCAGGGCGTGCTCGACGAAGTAGGCGAAGGAGGCGTAACCGCGCCAGATGCGGCGCCACTCGCGCTGCACCGCCTCCTCGCCGGAACCGCGCAGCACCTCGTCGAGGTAGGCCACGACGATCTCGGCCGACTGGCGGGCGTGGCCCGCCGAGAAGTTGTCGATGGACAGGTGGGCCTCTTCGTAGGAGACGTCGAGGCCGTGGCGGCGCAGCTTCTGGATCTCGTGCAGCCGCATCGCGCCGAGGCCGAACATCTCGATGCCCAGGTTGTAGCCGAGGATCTCGTTGTAGAGGCTGTCGGGGAAAAGCGACAGGCACACCTGGTGGATGGAGAAGCCGTACAGGTGGTCCGGCAGGTCGCCCTGGTGCAGGAACGCCTCCTGCCGGATGTGCGGCAGGTCCATGTCCATGCTGGCCAGCACCTTGTGGATGATCGTGATGTGGTTCTTGGCCATGTCGCCGCGGCCCATCTCGTCCGCGTAGATGGAGAAGAGCAGGTCGTCGCTGCGCCGGCCGCGGCGGCCCAGGTTGCCGATGCGGTGCGCCCAGGTGCCGTCGATGAGGCTGCCGAGGGCGTACGTCGACTGCTCGAAGACCACTTCGTCGCGGGAGGGGATCTCGGTGAGCGGCTCGTACGGGTCCACCAGCTTGTCCCAGTAGATCCGCTCGACCCGCTCCATCAGCGCCTCGGGCGTGTACGGGAACCAGCTCGCGTCGGTCAGCACGCCGCCTGCCCCGTGCGCGAAGAGCAGTTCGGCGTCGGCCAGCCCGGCCTCGGCGCGGGCGCGGGCCTGCGGCAGCACGTTCGGGTGGCGCTCGAAGGTGACGAGGCGGTGGAAGAAGCGGCGGTGGTCGCCGGGGTCCTCGGGTTCGCGGACCAGCACGTCGGTGGGCCGCACCGTGGCGAGCCGGCCGCTCCAGGCACGGGCCGGCTCGTCGCCCGCGGTGGTGGGCACGAGGTCCGCGCCCGCGGGCTCGCCGTCGGCGACGGCCTGCGCCCAGGCTGCCAGGACGGCCGCCTCCCGCTCGTCGAAGATGCCGAACATGGGGCCGCCGAACTTGATGGACTTCAGGAAGCGGCAGGGGCCGCCGTCGCGGGCGGGCCGGATCTGGCGGGCGGTGCGGAACTCCCGTACGAAGGCGGCCGGGTCGAGCTGCCCGTCGTCGAGCCAGTCGGTGAGCTTGCGGGTGCCGAGGCGCACCGCGCGGTGCTGGCGGCCCGCGTGCGGCGCGTGCCGCTCGACGATCCGCGCGACCCGGGCGTCCAGCGACAGCCCGTCGTGCCAGGCGGCGAGCTCGGCGAGGGCCGCGGTGTGCTCGCGTTCCAGGCGTACGAGGAGGCGTACGGCGGCCAGCGCGCGGCGGCGGTCCTCGGCTCCGGTGGGCGACTGCGCGGTGAAGGAGAGGTACTCGGCGAGCAGCGGGCGCACGTCGCTCTCGGCGAGCATCGGCTCGATGCCGAGCAGCAGGTCGTCCAGGCCGAGCGCGTGGGCGGCGTAGTGGACGCCGACGACCTCGGGGAGGAAGGAGGCCGGCAGCCGGGACAGGGCCAGGTGGAAGGCGCCGTGCAGGGCGGTGAGCGGGCGGGCGCCGGTCTCGTCGAGGAAGGCGGCGGCCTCCACCCCGGACAGGAACACGCCGTGGCCGACCAGGGCCCGGCGGCGCCGGCCGAGCATGCCGGCCTCGGCGGTGCCCTCGCCCTGGAGCAGCCAGTGCTGCCCGAAGAGGCGGCCCACGATCTCGGCGGGCTGGGTCGCGGCCTGCGAGAGGGTGTCCAGCCAGCAGCCGCCGGTCAGCGCCAGGGGGGCGCGCTGGCGCAGCACGGCCGTGCGCACCTCGGGGTCGGGGTGGGTGCGCAGCGGGGCGAGGACGGCGGCGAGTTCGGCGCGGGCCGCCAGCACCTGGGCCGCGGCCTCGTCGGCGTCGGCAGGGTCCCGCAGCTCCGGTTCGTCGGGCTCGGGGGCCAGGAAGGCGGCGAGGACCCGGCGGGCGGCGAGCAGGACGCCCTCGCTCTCCTGGTCGGCGAGGAGCCGGCGGAACAGGCCCGCGGGGGGCAGGGCGGTGATCCGCGCGGCCTCGGCCGCACCGGCCGGGGAGGCCTCGAAGGGGCCGGGCGGCAGGGAGGTGGTCAGGTCGGGGAGGGTGAAGGCGGGCGCGAAGAAGCCGCGCGCCATGTCGAGGGAGGTCTCCTCGCCGGGGGTGAGGGGCGCGTCCATGTCAGTGGTCCCCCTGCCGGGCGGAGTCGGTGGCGCTCGCGGCGGCGGTCGCGGGGAGCTTGCGCAGCAGGACGCCGATCCGCACGCCCGGGACGCTGGAGGCGAGCAGGTAGTGTCCGCGGGGCCTCAGCTCCCCGGCCGCCTCCCGGTCGACGAGGTTGATCAGCGGGTCGGCGGCGAAGCAGTGGCCCACGCGCGGGATGTTGTCCAGGAAGAGCTGTTCGCGGGTGAAGCCGGCCTGGCGTTCCTTGAGGACGACCAGCGGCTTGTAGAGGTTGGGGTGGAGCACCCCCTGGATGTCGCCGATCTTCATGCCGGCCTCTTCGAGGATCTGCCGGTTGACCTCGCGGGCGAGGTCGGAGCTGATCTCGTTGGACCAGTCGAGGCCGGCCGGGTCCTGGGCGCTGGCGCCCGCGACGATCTCGTAGGCGTCCGGGCCGAGGGGGTCGGCGCTGATCAGGCACGAGGCGGCGCCGTCGCTGAAGAGCGCGAAGTTCTCCATGCGGACGGACTCGTCGGTGACCCGGTCGGCGGTGACGACCATGACCCTGCGGTGCATGCCGGAGGCGACGTAGGCCTGTCCGGTGCGGATGCCGGCGAGGAGGTTGGCGCAGCGGCCGAGGGTGAGGCCGGTGAAGGCGGCCGCGCCGAGGCCGGTGGCGGCCATGACGTTCTCCACGAACGCGCCGTGGGTGCGGGGGCCGCCGGGGAAGCGGGTGGAGCACAGGATGAGGCAGTCCACGTCCGCCGGGGCGGCGCCCGCGCCGTCGAGGGTGGCGCGGGCGGTCTCGGCGGCGAGGGTCTCCAGGGCCTTGGCGGTGCGGTGGACGGTGCCCCAGCCCCACAGTTCGGCACGGGGAGGCATGCCGAACGTACGGGCCCGCTCCGCCAGACCGTCGACCGTGGTGTGGGCGGCGGGGAGTTCACCGAGGACGTAGCGGGGCGCGGACAGGTGGACGGCGGGGGCCGCGGATAACGCGGAGGCGGCGGGTGACGCGTACGGAAGGCTCACGGTGCCGGATCGCTCTCTCGGTCGGCGGACGGGGCGGACGGGGCGGGGGCCGCGGGGGCCAGGAGGGCGTTGGCCTCGGCGTACGGGAGGGCGTCCAGGCCGAAGTCGAAGGTGCCGGACCCGGTGATCTCACGGGCGGCGCGGACGAGGGCGCCGAGGGCCGCGCGGGACAGGGCCGAGCCGGTGCTGACGCGGCGCACGCCGAGGTCTCCGAGGTCGGCGACGGACAGCTTGAGGGCGCCGGTCATCAGGACGTTGACGGGCCGGTCCACGGCGGAGCAGACCGCGCGGACGGACTCGGCGTCCGGCAGGCCCGGGGCGTAGAGCACGTCGGCGCCGGCGGCCTCGTACGCCTTCAGGCGGCGGATGGTGTCGTCGAGGTCGGGCAGGCCCTGGAAGAAGTTCTCGGCGCGGGCGGTGACGGTGAAGGGGAAGTCGAGTCCCTTCGCGGCCTCGACGGCGGCGGCGACCCGTTCCACGGCTTCGTCGAGCGGGCGCACGGGGTCCTCGTCGCGGCCCGTGGAGTCCTCTACGGAGCCGCCGACCAGCCCGGCGGCGGCGGCCAGCCGGATGGTCTCGGCGACGTCCTCGGGGCGTTCCCCGAAGCCGCTCTCCAGGTCGGCGGTGACGGGCAGGCCGGTGGCGTCCACGATCGCGGCGGCGTTGTCCAGGATCTCGGCGCGGGTGAGCCGGTTGGCGCCGTCGGGACGGCCGAGGCTGTGGGCAAGCCCCGCGCCGGTGGTGGCGAGGGCGGCGAAGCCGAGGGACGCCAGGATGCGTGCGGTGCCGGCGTCCCAGGGGTTGGGGACGACGAAGGGGCGGGGACCGGTGTGCAGGTCCCGGAAGGTGACGGCGCGCCGCAGTCGGGCCGCGTCGGTGGTGCTGGTCATGGGTTCCTCGCAAGGGCTGGGGTGCGTCGGCCGGTGGTTCAGATCAGCTCAACGTACTCATCTCCGCTGCGGGTCGGCGCCGCGGCCGCGCGGGCCAGGGGGCGCAGGACGGCGGTGACGGCGTGCGGCCGGTCCTCGAAGTAGAAGTGGCCGCCGGGCGTCCAGTGGAGCTCCGGTTCGGTGGCGCACTCGCGGGCCCAGGGGCCGAGCGCGGCGGGGCTGACGTGGGGGTCGTCGGCACCGTTGAGGAGGACGAGCGGGACCGTGAGGGGGGTGTCCGGCGCGTAGCGGTAGCCGGCGACCATCCGGAAGTCGGCCTTCAGGTGCGGCAGGAGCAGTTCCTGGACGGCTTCGTCCTCGATCACCTCGGGGGGCAGTCCGCCGAAGAACCGTACGGCCTCGGTGAAGGCGCGGCCCTCCAGTGCGGCGGCCTCGACCACGCGGGGGGTCGGCAGCAGCGAGGGGGCGGAGCAGCCGGAGGCGACGAGGCCGGCGAAACCGCGGATGCCGTCGAGGCGGCGGGCGACCTCGAAGGCGAGGGCGGCGCCGAAGCTGTGGCCGAAGAGGAGGAAGGGCCGGTCGGCGTCGGCGGCGAGGGCGATGGCGGTGGCGGCGCCGTCGGCGAGCTCGGCGAGGGAGGCGGGGGCCGGTTCGCGGAAGCGGTGGCCGCGGCCGGGCGGGCAGACGGCGAGGATCCGCGCGTCGGGCCCCATGGCGGGCTGCCAGTCGAGGAAGGTCCGGGGGTTCCCGCCTGCGTGCGGGAAGCAGTAGACGCGGGCGGCGGGGTCAGGGCCGGGCGTGGTCTCGGACGTCAGGAACCAGGGCGAGGGAACCACGAGGATCAGCCATTCCTTTGCCGGTCGGTCGGAGGCGGGAGGGGAAGCAGTGCAGTACGGGGCCGTGGCGGTGGATCAGTTCCAGCCAACGTCGTTGGTGGAGGTGGGCTGGGGGGTGGGGGTGGTGCCGGGCTGCGGGTTGTTCCAGCCGACGTCACCGGCGTCACCGGCGACGACGTGCGGGTTCGCGTTGTTCCAGCCGACATCGCCGAGGCGCAGGTGGCTGACGGAGTCGGCCGTGGAGGCACCGTGGGCGAGGCCGGTGACCGCCGTACCGACGCCGAGGGCGATGCCCGCGGCGGCGAGAACCGCGCGGCCGCGGATTCCCGAAACGCGGCCGGCCCGACGAGTCACCATGTGGTTCTTCCCCATTTTGCCCAGTCCCCTCAAGTCGTTTCGTCTTCGGCCATTCCAGGAACGCCAAACCGAGGCGGGTTTCCGGCGGTGGTGATCTCCGGGGCGCCTTGTCGGTGTTCGTTCCTGCGGTGAGACCAAATCTCCCCTGCCGGGTCACGACGAGGTAGACCTACGATGGCTCCGGTTTACGCATTGCGGGAACCCACGGGGTCTCAACCGCCATAAACAGCTGCATACCGGACAGACAGGGGTGGCACGTGGACGTAGTTAAATACGTCAAAACCGCACAAAGCGGTGCACCTGAAGCGCTGTGCGCGGCTGCGGCGGGGGAACCGCAGGCGTTCTTGCGGGAACTCGCAACGCACCTGGGCCTGCTGGCGCAGGAAGCCGCACAGCAGGCGGCCCGGCCCACCCCGGCGCCCGCGGTGGAGTCCCGTCCGGACGAGGAGGTCGTGGGACCCGGAGTGCGGTACCTGCACGGCCTGGGCAGCATCTCGACGGCGATCAACGAGGCACTGGGCGCGGTCCGCCGGGACATCCTCACGGCGCAGCCCGACGGGGCGCGGCCGAGCGCGGTGCTGAAGGACGCGCTGGAATCCGTGCGCCGGCACATCTCGGCGGGGATCGCTATGCGGACCCTGTATCAGCACACCACGAGATTCGACGAGGCGACCAAGGAATATGTCCGCGCCGTAACGGAATACGGCGCCCAGGTTCGCACCCTGGAAGAATTCTTTGACCGTTTGATCATTGTCGACGATGTCGCCTTCATTTCGGCGAACGAGGACCGTACCACGGCGATCTCCATTACCGAACCGACTATCGTACGATTTCTTCGCGACACGTTCGACAAGGCCTGGGACAGGGCGAAGCCCTTTCCCTTCGTCCCGCTGCACGCGGCGAAGGCGGCCGACGAGGTCGTCCCGGCGATCCGGGAGTCCATCAGTCGACTACTGGTGGAGGGTTACTCGGACAAGGCCATCGCACGCCGCATAGGCATCAGCGAACGTTCCCTCCAGGCCCACATCGCGGCCATCAAGCAGGAACTCGGGGCCCTGAACCGATTACAGCTCGGCTACCTCCTGGGCCGCAACGAGGCCACCTACGTCCTGTGACCCCGGGGGATCCCGGCGCGGGAGCCCCCGCCGGGATCCCCCGGGGTCAGGTCCTCACTCGGGCACGCCCGCCGGGCGCGGGGCCGGCCGGGGGCGTCTGCGGGAGACGGCCACGCCGCCGAGGCAGATGGCGCCGCCCAGCAGGGTCAGCCAGCCCGGGACCTCGTCGAGGACGAACCAGGCGATGACCACGACGACGGCGGGCACGGCGTAGGTCGTCGCGCCCATCTTCCCGGCGGTGGTGCGCGACAGGGCGTAGGTCCAGGTGGTGAAGGCCAGGGCCGTCGGGAAGAGGCCCAGGTAGACCATGTTGAGGGTGGCGGTGAGCGGGGCGTCCGGGACCTGGTCGATGAGCTGCCCGGCGAACGGCAGGGTGCAGACCGTGCCGACGAAGCAGCCGTACGTGGTCACCTGGAGCGGGTTCGCGTGCCGCAGGGCGGGCTTCTGCGACACCACCCCGGCGCCGTAGGCGAGCGCGGCGACCAGGCAGAGCAGCACGCCGGTGAGGGAGGAACTCCCGCCCTTGGAGGTGGACATCCCCACGACGGCCGCCCCCACGAAGGACACGCCCATCCCCGCCAGCAGCATCGGCGGGAAACCCTCCTTGAGCAGCCAGCCGCTGAGGAGGGCGATGACGATGGGGCCGATGTTGACCACCATGGCGGCCGTACCGGCGTCGACCCCCTGCTCACCCCAGTTCAGCGTCACCATGTACAGCCCGAACCAGAGCACTCCGGACGCCAGGATCCCGGGCCACGCCTGCCGCGACGGCGGCGGCACCCGTTTGACGAGCAGGACCACCCCCAGCGCGACGGAAGCCGTCAGCAGCCGCCCCAGCGCGAGCGCCCCGGGCCCGAAGTACTCGGCGGACGCGCGGATGGAGACGAATGCGGAGGCCCACATCACGACGGTCACGGCAGCCGCCGACAGGGCACGTTGATCGGTTCTGGACTCGCCAGCCGTTTGATCCATCCCCCGATGTTGGCAGGGATTGCCTTCTGCGGAGGGCGAGTTGGCCCGCATGCGCCCCACCGGGGTCTACCTCCGGCCACCTCCGGCCGGCCCCACCCCGGCCCCCATCCGGCCCCGCCCCGCCCCGCCCCGACTCCGGCACTCCGGGCGGTGCACGCGCGGCGGATGAGGACTCAGGGGGTGGTGAGGAGGGTGCGGAGGCGGGTGGCATAGGCGTGGGGGTGGGTGGTGTTGCCGTTGTGGCCGCCCGGGAAGGTGTGTATCCCGGTGCCCAGGAGCTCCGCCAGGGCGGTCGCGCAGCCGTGGTCGAAGACGGTGGCCGGGGTGGTCGCGCCGACGGCGGCGAGGATGCGGGTCGTCGAGCCGGCCAGGGCGGCGGGGTCGAGGGTGTCCCGGGCGGCGGCGAGGACGTCGTGCTCCAGGAAATATCCGAAATTGGCGCGGCGGCGCTCGTCCATGGGCTGCGGGGTGAGGTCCGCCTCGGTCTCCTGGCGGACGGGGTCTATGCCGAGCGACCGGGCGACCTCGGACAGGGTCGCGGCGAGCCCGGCGTCGCGGTAGAGCTCGCGGAGCCCGACCAGCTCCGCTTCGTGCCGGACGCGGTCGGCCGCCGGCAACAGACGCGGGGCGACCGGCTCGTGGGCGACGAGGGTGGACACCTGCCCGGGGTGACGGACGGCCAGGTGCAGGCCGATGACCGCGCCCAGGCTGCATCCGAGCATCAGGGCCGGCTCGTCGGTGACGGCGGCCAGCAGCCGGTGGACGTCCTCGGCGTGCTCGGCGAGGGAGGTGGTCCGCCCCGGCTCCGCGAGCCGGCTGCGGGAGAGCCCCCGGCGGTCGTAGGTCAGGACCGTGAAGGCGTCGGTGAGGTGCGGGACCAGGTCCACGGTGCGGTCCGCGTCGCCCTCGCCGCTCTGCGAGATGAGCAGCAACGGCCCGGAGCCTTCGAGCCGGTAGTACAGGGTCGCGCCGGGAACGGGGAGCGAGGACATCTGACGGGTGCTGGACATGGTGACGTGACTCCTTCGTGCGATCGACTTCGTACGGTCGGGGCGCGGACCCCTCGTCCGCCGCTCTGCAATCACCGTAATCCATCGAGATCGATGCATCAAGAGAGATGGATCGATTCCGATGAATCCATTGCGATGCAGTAGGGTGGAGCGGTGGACGGAATCGAACTCTTCCTGCTGGGCCGCGCCTTGATGAAGCTCGGCGAGGAGGCCCTGCCCGAACCGCCCGGCGGCTCCGGCCGGTACGCCGGCGGCACCCGCTCCGTCGTCATCGTCGCCGGGGACATCGCCGCCCACCCGGACACCACCGTCGGCGAGACCGCGCAGCGCACCGGCCTGCCGCAGAGTCAGGTCTCGGGCGCCGTCGCCCGCCTGCGCGAGGCCGGCTCCGTCGAGACGGCGCCCGACCCCGCCGACCGCCGCCGGACGCTGGTGCGGCCCTCCCCCGTGGTCTCCGCCCGCGTCGCGGCCGTACGCGCCGGGGGCGGCTCCAAGGTCGAGGAGGCCCTCGCCCGGGCCCTGGGCGAGGAGGGCGCCGAGCGCCTCCCCGAGGTGACGCGGGCCCTGGAGGTCCTCGCCCGCCACCTCGCCGTCCGCCCCGGGCACTGACCGCCCGCCGTGGACGCCGGCCGCCGGCCGCACGCACCGGCCGCCGGTCGCGGACACCGACCTCCGGCCGCACGCACCGGCCGGCGGTCGAGGGCACTCCCACGGCACGCCCCCGCGAGGTGATCCGGCTCACAAGGTGTCACAGCCGCGGTCCCACCGGTGTCTTGAGGCCGAACGAGGCCGGACCGAAGGAGAGACACCATGACGCAGCGCACCGAGGTGGTCGTGATCGGCGGCGGTTACGCCGGAGTGATGGCCGCCAACCGCCTGACGCAGCGCGACGACGTGACCGTGACGCTGATCAACCCGCGCCCGGACTTCGTCGAGCGGATCCGCCTGCACCAGCTGGTGGCCGGGACGCACGAGGCGGTGCTCGACTACCGCAAGGTCCTCGCCGGGGACGTCCGGCTGGTGGTCGACAGCGCGACCCGGATCGACGCGGCCGCACGCACCGTGACACTGGCGACCGGAGCTCCCGTCGCCTACGACTACCTCGTCTACGCGGTGGGCAGCGGCAGCGCCGACCCCCGCGTGCCCGGCGCGGCCGAATTCGCCCACCCGCTGGCCGGCCTGGAGGAGGCGAGGCGGCTGCGCCCGCTCCTCGACGCCACGGATGCGGCGGCCCCGGTGACGGTGGTCGGAGGCGGCACGACCGGCATCGAGACCGCCGCCGAACTGGCGGAGCGGGGCCGCGCCGTGACCCTGGTCTGCGGCGGCCTGCTCGGGCCGTCCCTGCACCCCCGGGCCCGGCGCGCGGTGGCCCGGCAGCTGGCGAGGCTCGGAGTGACCGTGCTCGCGGGCCCCGACACGAGGGTGACGGCCGTCTCGCGCGATGCCGTGCGGCTCGGCGGAGGCCGTGAACTGCCCAGCGCGGTGACCATCTGGACGGCGGGATTCGGCGTGCCCGACCTGGCCGCCCGCAGCGGGCTGACCACCGACGCCCTGGGCCGCCTGCTCACGGACGAGACGCTGACCAGCGTGGACGACGTACGCATCGTCGCGGCCGGTGATTCGGCCGCCCCGTCGGACCTGCCGTTCAGGATGAGCTGCCAGGCCGCCGTCCAGCTGGGCCCGCAGGCCGCCGAGACCGTGCTCGGCCGGATCGCCGGGACCCGGCCCGAGCCCGTCGACGTGGGGTTCGCCGCCCAGTGCCTCAGCCTGGGCCGCCGCGCCGGCGTCCTGCAACTGGCCCACAAGGACGACACCGTCAAGAAGTACCACCTGGCCGGCCGGCCGGGCGCGCTGGTCAAGGAGCTCATCTGCAAGGGCATCCCCTGGCAGCTGGGGTACGAGGCCCGCAGGCCCGGCGCGCGCACCTGGTGGGCCAAGGACGAGAAGCGCCGGCAGCCGCTGCGCGCCGAGCGCGACGCGACACCGGCCACCCCCTGAATCCCCGACCGGACCCGACCGCCCCGACCGGACCCGCCCCGACCCGACCGCCCCGCCCCGCCCCGTCTACGACAAGGACCCCCTGTGGACGCACGCCTGAGCGACCATGCCGCCGGACCGGCGACCGACACCTTCGTCTCCCTGCGCAACCTGCTCTTCACCGTCGCCTACGAGATGCTCGGATCGGCCGCCGACGCCGAGGACGTCCTCCAGGAGACCTGGCTGCGCTGGGTCGAGGTCGACCCGGCACAGGTCCTCGACCACCGCGCCTACCTGGTCCGGATCACCACCCGCCAGGCGCTGAACCGGCTGCGCACGATGCAGCGCCGCAAGGAGGCCTACGTCGGCCAGTGGCTGCCCGAGCCGCTGCTCACCACGCCGGACGTGGCCGAGGACGTCGAGCTCGCCGAGAGCGTGTCGATGGCGATGATGCTGGTCCTGGAGACGCTCTCGCCGACCGAACGCGCCGTCTTCGTACTGCGCGAGGTCTTCGACGTCGACTACGAGGAGATCGCGGCCGCCGTCGAGAAGACCCCGGCCGCCGTCCGCCAGATAGCGCACCGCGCGCGCCGGCACGTCGACGCCCGCCGCCCCCGTCAGACGGTTTCCGCGGGCAGGGCGCGGGCGGCCGTGGAGGCGTTCCGGCTCGCCCTCGAAACGAGGAACCTGCAGGACCTCCTCGACGTGCTCGCCCCCGAGGTCGTCCTGGTGAGCGACGGCGGCGGCGTCAAGCAGGCCGCGCTGCGGCCGGTCGTCGGCGCCGGGAAGGTGGCCCGCTTCTACCTCGGCGGCTCCGCCAAGTCCGGGTACGCGGTCACCTGCGAGCTCACCGCGGTCAACGGCAGCCCGGCCCTCGTCGTACGCCTCGACGGGGAGATCGACGGGATCATGGCGGTCCGCGTCGAGGACGCCCGCATCAGCGGCCTCTACTACGTCCGCAACCCCGCGAAGCTCGCCCGCGTCGCCTCCGAGACGCCGCTGACCCTCCGGTGACCCCCTCCACCCCCGCGGTGGACCCCCGCGCCGTCAGCCGGACGCCGGCGCGGGGACGAAGGACGCCAGGTCCTCGGCGAGCGCGCGGACCACGTCCGCGTGCCGCTCGGCCAGGTAGAAGTGCCCGCCGGGGAAGGAGCGGAAGGTGAAGGCCGCCCCCGTCAGCTCCCGCCACCCCATGGCCTCCGCCACGCTCGCCCGTGGATCGGACTCCCCGCACAGCACGCTCACGGCGGTGCGCAGCGGCGGCCCCGGCTCGTACCGGTAGGTCTCGACGGCCTTGTAGTCGCTGCGCAGCGACGGGAGGATCAGCTCCCGGAACTCCGGGTCCGCCAGCAGTCCGGCGTCGGTGCCGGCGAGTGCCGTCAGCTGTCCGATCAGGGCGTCGTCGCCCTGGAGGTGCAGGGTCTCCTCGCGGTGCACGAGCGGGGAGCGCCGCCCGGACAGGACCAGGCCGCGCGGGCCCTCCCCCGCGCGTTCCCACCGTCGGGCCAGCTCGAAGGCGAGTACGGCGCCCATGCTGTGCCCGAACAGCACCACGGGCCGCTCCCGCCACGGCAGCAGCGCCCGCTCCACTCCGTCGACCAGCCCGGCCACCGTGTCCGGGCCGCTCTCCCCCAGCCGCTCCTGGCGGCCGGGGTACTGGACCGTGAGCACCTCGGCGTGCGCGGCGAGGTCGCGGGAGAACGGGAAGTAGAAGGAGGCGTTCCCGCCCGCGTGCGGGAGGACGACCAGGACGGGCGCGGTCGGGAGGTGCGCCGTCGGGTGGAAGCGGCGGAGCCAGGGGTCGCGGCGGGTGCCGGCGGGGGCGGTCATCGCGCTTCCCCGCCGAAGTGGTCGTCGAGCAGCAGCTTCTTCTGCGGCTTGCCCATGGCGTTGCGCGGTACGGAGGCCACGAAGCGGACCTCGCGGGGGCGTTTGTGGACCGACAGGTGGGCGGCGACGAAGTCGGTCAGTTCGGCGCCGGTGACCCCTTCGGCGACGACGAAGGCGACGATCCGCTGCCCGAGGTCGGTGTCGGGGACGCCCACGACGGCCGCCTCGCTCACCTTGGGGTGGTCCAGCAGGGCGTTCTCGATCTCGCCCGCGCCGATGCGGTAGCCACCGGACTTGATCATGTCGATGGAGGCGCGGCCGACGATGCGGTGGACGCCGTCGCTCTCGTCGACGGTCGCGATGTCGCCCGTACGGAACCACCCGTCCTCGGTGTACGCGGCCGCGGTGGCCTCGGGGCGGCCCAGGTATCCGGAGAACAGCGTGGGTCCGGTCAGCTGGAGTTCGCCGATCTCGGCGCCCGGCTCGGCGGCGATGCGGGTCCGGATGCCGGGGAGCGGGGTGCCGACGGTGCCGGGGCGCACCGCGCCGCCGGCCCGGCCGCTGACGGTGATCAGCGTTTCGGTCATGCCGTAGCGCTCGACGGGGCGGTGCCCGGTGAGGCGTTCCAGGTCCCGGAAGACGGGGGCGGGCAGCGGGGCGCTGCCGGAGACCAGGAGGCGGGCCCCGGACAGGGCGGCGGCCGCCCCCGGGTCGGCGGCCACGCGGGACCAGACGGTCGGCACCCCGAAGTACAGGCTGCCGCCCGCGGCGGCGTAGGCCTGCGGGGTCGGGCGGCCGGTGTGCACGAGGCGGCTGCCGGTGCGCAGGGCGCCGAGGACGCCGAGGACGAGGCCGTGCACGTGGAAGAGCGGGAGCCCGTGCACGAGGGTGTCCTCGGCGCTCCACTGCCAGGCTTCGGCGAGGGCGTCGAGGTCGGCCGCGAGGGCGTCGGCGGCGAGGACCACGCCCTTGGGCGGGCCGGTGGTGCCGGAGGTGTACAGGATCAGCGCGGGATCCCGCGGGGAGGCGCCGGGAGCGGCGGAGGGCGGTGCGGCGCGCCGGGCGAAGTCGACTTCGATCCCGACGGCGCCGGAGTCGCGCAGGATGTGGTCGCGTTCGGCGGGGCCGGCGTCGGGGGGCAGCGGTACGCAGGGCACCCCGGCGAGCAGCGCGCCGACGACGGCGGCGACGGTCTCCAGGGAGGCGGTCGCGGTCACGGCGACGGCGGGGGCGCCCGCGATGTCGGCGGCCACGGCGCCCGCCGCGCCCAGCAGTTCCTCGTACGAAGCGGTGCGGCCGGCGACGCCGATGGCGTCCGCGCGGTCGCCGTACGTCCCGTCCAGTGCGGTCAGCACGCGGCAACTCCCTGTCGGTGGTGGGAGGCCAGGCTACGTTCCCCCGCCTGACTCCCGGCCGAGCGGCCCCGCCCCGCCCACCCCTGGGGCGGGGCGGAACCACCACGGCCGTGCGGGACGACGCGCGGGAGCGGTGCCCGGTACCGGTGACCGGGACGGCGTCCGGTACCGGTGCCCGGGACCGCGCCCGCGACGGCGCCCGCGACTGCGTTCTGGCTAGATGACGCCCTGGGCCAGCATCGCGTCGGCCACGCGCTCGAAGCCGGCGATGTTGGCGCCCGTCACGTAGTCGCCCGCGGCGCCGTAGCGGGCCGCCGTCTCGTGGGAGACCGCGTGGATCGACCGCATGATGCCCGCGAGCTCCTCCTCGACCTTGTCGCGGCTCCACGCCACCCGGCCCGCGTTCTGCGCCATTTCCAGCGCGCTGACGGCGACGCCGCCCGCGTTGGCGGCCTTGCCCGGCCCGAAGGCGACGCCCGCCGCCTGGAACAGGTGCACCGCGTCGGGGGTGGTGGGCATGTTCGCGCCCTCCGAGACGGCCTTGACGCCGTTCGCGACGAGCGTGCGCGCGTCCTGGACGCCCAGCTCGTTCTGGGTCGCCGACGGGAAGGCGACGTCCGCCGGCACCTCCCAGACCCGTCCGCCCCGCACGAAGCGGGCCGAGGACCCGCGGCGGGCGGCGTACTCGTCGATGCGGCCGCGCTCGACCTCCTTGATCTGCTTGAGCAGGGCGAGGTCGATGCCCTTGTCGTCGACGACGTAGCCAGAGGAGTCGGAGGCCGTCAGCGGGTTGGCGCCGAGCTGCTGGAGCTTCTCGATCGTGTACAGGGCGACGTTGCCGGAGCCGGAGACCACCGCGGAGAGGCCGTCCAGCGACTCGCCGCGGACCGCGAGCATCTCGGAGGCGAACAGCACCGCGCCGTAGCCGGTGGCCTCGGGGCGGATCGCGGACCCGCCCCAGCCCTGGCCCTTGCCGGTCAGGACGCCGGCCTCCCAGCGGTTGGTGATGCGCCGGTACTGGCCGAAGAGGTAGCCGATCTCGCGGCCGCCGACGCCGATGTCACCGGCCGGGACGTCGGTGTGCTCGCCGATGTGGCGGGACAGCTCGGTCATGAAGGACTGGCAGAAGCGCATGACTTCGGCGTCGGACTTGCCGCGCGGGTCGAAGTCGCTGCCGCCCTTGCCGCCGCCGATGCCGAGGCCGGTCAGGGCGTTCTTGAAGATCTGCTCGAACCCGAGGAACTTCACGACGCCGATGTCCACCGACGGGTGGAAGCGCAGGCCGCCCTTGTAGGGGCCCAGCGCGCTGTTGAACTCGACGCGGTAGCCGCGGTTGACGTGCACCCGGCCCCGGTCGTCGGTCCACGGCACGCGGAAGATGATCTGGCGCTCGGGCTCCAGGAGCCGCTCGACGAGGCCGGCCTCGGCGTACTCGGGACGTGCGGCGAGAACGGGGGCCAGGGTGTCCAGGACCTCACGTACGGCCTGGTGGAACTCGGGCTGTGCGGGGTTGCGGCGCTCGATGTCCGCCCGCAGTACGTCCAGCCTGTCCTTGGCGTCGGTCACGTCTGTTTCCTCTCCGATGTCTGTCGGGGGGCGTGCGGGCCCGGCCGAAGGAGCGTACCGCGCCCGGGCTGTGCCCCGGCAAAGCCTCTCCCAAGGCGCTGAACTGGGACTTTGGGCCGCGTCGGATATGTCGGGACGTGGCCGTCGGCGAGCCGTAGGATCGCCCCGGACCGGCTCCCCGTCGCTTGGACGGTCCGACGGGGGGCGACACGAGCGCGAGGAAGAGGGCTGCGTGGAGACGGCACGGATGGCTTCGCTGATCGCGGCGGTGGTGACGACGGGTCTGGTGAGCGGGCTCTTCTACGGATTCGCGGTGGCGGTCATGCCCGCCCTGCGCGGTGCGGGCGACCGGACGGCCGTGGAGGTGATGCAGCGGGTCAACGTCGCGATCCTCAACGGCTGGTTCCTGGCCGGGTATCTGGGCGCGCCGCTGTTCACCGGGCTCGCCCTGGTCCTGCACCTGCCCGCGGACGGGCGGGAGGTGCTGCCTCCGCTGATCGGGGCGTTCGTGGCGAGCGTCCTCGCGCTGGTCGTCACGGGGCGGGTGAACATCCCGCTCAACAACGCCCTGGAGCAGGCCGGCCCGGCGGACGGACTGGCCGACCCGGCCGCCGTGCGCCGCGCGTTCGAGGGCCCGTGGGTCCGCGCCAACGTGTGGCGCACGCTGTTGTGCACGGCGGCGACCGGCCTGCTGGCGTGGGCACTGGTCCTCTACGGACAGTCCCGCTAGGGGGTGTCGCGGCCGTGCAGGAGGAGGGCTCGGGCCAGGGCGGTCAGGGCGGCGGTGCAGAGCAGCGTGCGGATGATGTTCGTGGTGACCCAGGTGCCCTTGAACTTGTCGAGCACCGGGAAAGCGGTGGCCTTCGCCGCGTCACCGACGGCCGCGAGCTCGTTGTTGAGCGGGATGTTCACCGTGAAGGTGATGACGAGGACGGCGAGGTAGGCGGCGGCGGCCGCGCCCGCACAGAGCGCGACCCGGCGCCGCCCGCCGCGGAACTCGACGACCGCCGAGGCCGCCGCGGCGAGCAGCGCGAGCAGGAAGACCGTGCCGAAGAGGCCGTTGCCGTCGATGGCGGCGTTGAAGTGCTGCATGGCGGTGACGTACGTACGGTCGTCGGAGGCGGCCAGCCCCGGCATCACCGAGATGTCGAAGGCGAAGAACAGGCCCGCCATCAGGCCGACCAGTACGGTCGCCAGCCCCAGCAGGAAGCCCGCCGCCCGGGTTCTTCCCCCGCCCTCGTGTCCGCCACCGCGCGGTCGTGTCCGTTCCGCTTCCATGGGCGTGTCCTCCCCCGTCGCCGACGGGCCTCGTGCCCGCGCGCGGCCGATGGTGGCATCCCGCCCGGCCACGCGGCCAGGGTTTTGCCGCGACGCGCTACGGGCGTCCCGGGCGCGTCCCGGGTGCGTCCCGGGTGCGTCCCGGGTGCGCGGGAAACCGGCTATCCGATTTCTTTTCCGGCTCCACCCGATTCGCAATCAACAAACGGAGTCCGAATACCGAATGCCGCACAGATCTTTCTCATCGGATACTCCAGGCCAATTCCAGGCCCCCTCCACCGAGGCTCCAACGGAATACAAAAAGGCTGCCGCGATCCGATGCGCATCGGATCGCGGCAGCCTTGAGAAAACGACCTGGGGCGGCTCAGCCGGCCTTACGACGGAAGTTGCGGTTCTGGACGTTGGGCCCGTTGAGCCCGTTGATCTTGGACCGTCCTTCCAGGTGAGCCTGCTGCGAGCGGTTGGTGCGGACCTTGCGCTCCAGAGCCTCGCGGAACTTTCGCTTGCTATCGGTCTCAGCGGCGTGGTTTTCCGGCGTATCAGTCATACGTACCTCCTGAGCATTTTCTAGAGCCGTTTTAGTGTGACATCCCAGCAGCGATATGGCGACCCTCTTCCCCGCCCGACTGAACAAATCCAGCCACCCTCCCGACTTTTCGTGAAGGGGAGATGCGGAAGGCCCGTCCGGCACGCCGGAAAGCGTGCCGGACGGGCCGGTGGCGGGCGGGGCGGGTCAGGCCACGTAGCCGGCGAGTTCGGCGGCGAGCGCGGCGTCCACGTTGGCCTTCAGGAGGGTTCCGCTCTCCTCGTGGCTCTCGGCGAGGATCTCCCCGTCGGAGTGGATCCGCGCGACCAGGTGGCCCTCGGTGTACGGGATGAGCACCTCGATCTCGGTCTCGGGGTGCGGCAGCCCCGCCTCGATCCGGGCCAGCAGCTCGGGAACTCCCTCCCCGGTACGGGCGGACACGACGACGGCTCCCGGCTCGGCCGCCAGCAGCCGCTCCAGGGTCTGCGCGGAGGCGGTGTCGGCCTTGTTGACCACGACGACCTCCGGCACGCCGGCGCCGCCGACCTCGCCGACGACGGCGCGCACGGCCTCGATCTGGGCCTCCGGGTCGGGGTGCGAGCCGTCGACCACGTGCAGGATGAGGTCCGCCTCGGCGACCTCCTCCAGGGTGGAACGGAAGGCGTCGACGAGCTGGTGGGGCAGGTGGCGGACGAATCCCACGGTGTCGGCCAGGGTGTAGGCCCGCCCGGCGGGCGTCTCGGACCGGCGCACGGTCGGATCGAGGGTGGCGAACAGGGCGTTCTGGACGTGGACCTCGGCCCCCGTGAGCCGGTTGAGCAGCGAGGACTTGCCCGCGTTGGTGTAGCCCGCGATGGCGACCGAGGGGACCTTGTTGCGACGGCGCTCCTGGCGCTTGAGGTCGCGCGCGGTCTTCATCTCGTCGATGTCCCTGCGCATCTTGGCCATCTTGTCGCGCAGCCGGCGCCGGTCCGTCTCGATCTTCGTCTCGCCGGGGCCGCGGGTGGCCATGCCGCCGCCCCCGGCGCCGCCGCCGCCCATCTGCCGGGACAGCGAGGCGCCCCAGCCGCGCAGGCGCGGCAGCATGTACTGCATCTGCGCGAGCGCGACCTGCGCCTTGCCCTCGCGGGACGTGGCCCGCTGCGCGAAGATGTCGAGGATCAGGGCGGTCCGGTCCACGACCTTGACCTGGACGAACTCCTCCAGCCGGACCAGCTGGGAGGGGCTCAGCTCGCCGTCGCACACCACCGTGTCGGCACCGGTCCGCTCGACGATCTCGCGCAGCTCCTTCGCCTTGCCCGAGCCGATGTAGGTGGCCGGGTCCGGCTTGTCGCGGCGCTGGATGACTCCGTCGAGCACGAGGGCGCCCGCCGTCTCGGCGAGGGCGGCCAGCTCGGCGAGTGAGCTCTCCGCCTCCGCGGCCGAGCCGGAGGTCCACACTCCGACCAGCACCACGCGTTCGAGGCGGACCTGACGCTGCTCGACCTCGACGACGTCGCGCAGTTCGGTCGACAGGCCTGCGACGTGGCGCAGTCCGGTCTCCTCCCGGGCGTCGATGGCGTCGGCGGCGCCGATGGGGCGGGTGGTGGTGCCGGGCTGCTCTGTGGCGGTCATGCGCTTCCTCTCAGAAGGGGTGGGTGGGGTGGATCACTGGTTCAGACGGCCGGTGAGACGGATGTCCGCGGAGGACGATCCGACGGTGACCGTGCGGGGGCCGGGGGCGTTCTGCCAGGCGTGCCCGCGGGTGTCCCAGTACTGGAGCCGACGGGCGTCGACGGGCAGGGTGACGCGCTTCTCCTCGCCCGGCTCCAGGGAGACCTTGGTGTAGGCGGCGAGTGCGCGGACGGCCTGCGGGGCGGAGACGAGGCCGCTGGGGCCGAGGTAGACCTGGACCGCCTCCTTGCCCGCGACGGAGCCGGTGTTGCGGACCGTGACGTGGACGGCGGCGCCCGCGCCGGTGCGTTCCACGGCCAGGTCGCGGTAGTCGAAGGTGGTGTAGGACAGGCCGTGCCCGAAGGGGAAGAGCGGGGCGACGCCCTGCTGCTCGTACCAGCGGTGGCCGACGTTGACGCCCTCGCTGTACGTCTGCTTGCCGCCGACGCCGGGGAAGCGCTCGGGGTGCCCGGCCATCGGCTGGGCGCTCTCGGAGGCGGGGAAGGTCTGGGTGAGCTTGCCGCTGGGGTTGGCGTCCCCGTACAGCAGGGCCGCCGTGGCCCGGGCCCCTTCCTGGCCCGGGTACCACATGTCGAGGACGGCGGCGGTGCCGGAGAGCCACGGCATCAGCACCGAGGAGCCGGTGTTGAGGACGACGACGGTGTTCGGGTTGGCCCGGGTGACGGCGGTGACGAGCTCGTCCTGGCCGTCCGGCAGGGAGAGGGAGGGGCGGTCGTAGCCCTCGGAGCCCTCGTCCTGGACGAAGACGACCGCGGTCCGGGCGGCGGACGCGGCGGCGACGGCGCGGTCGAGGTTGCGCGCGGCCTGCTCCGGGGTGACCCAGGTGAGGTCGACGGACAGCGGGCGGTCGGGCCACGCCCAGCCGTTCATGGACAGTTTGTGCGTGCCGCGGGTCAGGCGCAGGACGACGCTGGTGGTCTCGCTGAAGGAGTCGGCCGCGTAGACGGGGCTCTGGCCGTCGATCTGGAGGACGGCCAGGCCGCCGTCGACGCGCAGGCCGATGCGGTAGTCGCCGTCGGCGGGAACGGTCAGGGTGCCGTCGTAGAAGGTGCGGTCGCCGCCCGGGTCGAGCTGCCTGCCACCCGTGAAGGCGGGGCTGAGCTGCTCGGCGGTGAGCGGTGTGCCGAGGCGGTCGACGCCCGGCTCGTAGCGGACGGTGGCGCCGGATCCGGCCCGTTCGCGCAGGGCGTCCAGGGGCGCCCCGGCACCGTCGGGCACCACGTGCGCGCTGCCCAGGCCGGACACCTTGGGGCGCAGGGCGCTGTCGCCGATGACGGCGAGGTCCGAGCCGGCCGGGCCGGTGAGGGGCAGGGCCGGGCGGCCGGCGACGGTGGTGTTGCGCAGCAGGACGGCGCCGTTCTCGGCGATCCGGCGGGCGGTGTCGCGGCCGGCCTGTGCGTCGCGCGCGGGGCGCGGGCGGGCGGCGTCGAGGAGGCCGAAGCGTTCCATCTGCCCGACGATGCGGGTGACGGAGCGGTCGAGGGCGGCCTGGGGGACGGTGCCGTCGCGCAGGGCGGCGCGCAGGGCGGCGCCGAAGTGCCTGGCGTCGGGGACCGGGTCGGTGGGCTTGCCCATCTCCAGGCCGAGTTCCTGGTCCAGGCCCTTGGTCAGGTCGGTGGTGGCGTGGGTGGCGAGCCAGTCGGACATCACCCACCCCTTGAAGCCCCACTGTTCGCGCAGGACCTTCTGCAGGAGCTGGTCGTTGCCGCAGGAGGGGGTGCCGTTGACGCCGTTGTAGGAGCACATGACGGCGGCGGCGCCGGCGTCGACGGCGCTGCGGAAGGCGGGGAGTTCGACTTCCTGGAGGGTCTGCTCGTCGATGGAGGCGTCCACGGTGAAGCGGTCGGTCTCCTGGTTGTTGCCCGCGAAGTGCTTGACCGTGGCCATCAGGCCCTGGCTCTGGATGCCCTTGATCTGGGCGGCGGCGGTGCGGGAGGTGACGAGGGGGTCCTCGCTGAACGTCTCGAAGTTGCGGCCGCCGTGGGGCACCCGGATGGTGTTGACCATCGGTCCGAGGACCACGTCCTGGCCCAGGGCGCGGCCCTCGTGGCCGAGGACGGTGCCGTAGGCGGTGGCGAGGGAGTCGTCGAAGGTCGCGGCGAGGGCGGTCGGGGTGGGCAGCGCGGTGGCCCGCACCCCGTTGAGGCGGACCCCGACGGGGCCGTCGGAGGCCTGGAGCGGCGGTATTCCGAGGCGGGGCACGCCCGGCAGGTAGCCGACGCCGCGGGCGAGGGGGCCGCCGGTGGGACCGGCCGTCCAGTGGACGAAGGACAGCTTCTCGTCGAGGGTCATCCGCGCGACCAGCGCCCGGACGCGGGGGCTGCCCTCGGTGGCGGCCCCGACGGCGTGCCCGGCGGCCGGGGTGAGGAGGCTGCCGGTGCAGAAGAGCGCCGCGCAGACGGCGAGCACGCGAGCGGCCCGGCGCGGGCCCCGCCGCCCAGGGCTGCGGAGTCTGCTGCGGAGGCGGGGTATCGGGTCCCCTGGCGTGCGGGACGGCATGTGGTCTCCCTGGGTGTGGGCGCGCAGCTGCCCCGGGACGGACGCCGGGTACGCGCACCTCCACGCTTCCGGAGATCCGCCGGGGTGGCGAGGTTCCCCGGCCACACTGTTCGGAGTACGCGGTTCCGGTGCTGTTCGGCCGTACGGGGAAAGGGATCCGCGGGGCCGGCGGCCCGCGGCGGGCGCCGCGGAGGGCGACCGAGGGGCCCCGTACGGGCTCCGGCGGGCCCCGGGTGGTGGCCGGGTCACCACCCGGGGCGGTGCGCGTCGGCGGTGGGCCGGGACCGGGCGGCCACCCCGGCCGGCGCCGGGAAGTGTGGTTCCGGCCTACCTGGGCGCCCGCCGGTACGGGGGTGACGGTGGAGGTACCCAATTGACCTGCCCCGGCCCCCACGTTCCGGGGTGCAGAACGCGAGGAGCGCCATGAGGGCCATCCGCCCGGTGGAAGCCGAGACCCCGACAGGTGACCAGTCCGCGGAGGTGCGGGCGCTGTGCACGTCGGTGCTGGGGTCGCTGCGCCGCCGGGACCAGCGTCACAAGGGCGAGCTCTACGTGCACGGGCTGCTGAACACCCCCGGCCGCAAGACGATGCGCAACCTCGCCGCGACCACGGGCCGCCGCTCGGCGGAGCAGAGCCTGCACCACTTCATCAGCTGTTCCACCTGGGACTGGTCGCCGCTGCGGGCGGAGCTGACGGCCGGGCTGGAGCGGCTGCTCGCGCCGCGGGCCTGGGTGGTGCGGCCGCTGGTGATCCCGAAGACGGGCCGTCATTCGGTGGGTGTGGGGCGGCGGTTCGTCCCGCAGCTGGGGCAGGTGGTCAACAGCCAGCACGGATACGGGCTGTGGCTGGCCTCGGGCGCGGGCGCGGCGCCCGTCAACTGGCGGCTGTCGCTGAGCGGCGACTGGCTGGACGACACGGAGCTGCGCCGGCGGGCCGCGATACCGGAGGACTCGGCGGATCCGCGCACGGCGGAGGCGCTGGCCGTGGACATGGTGCTGGAGACGGCCGGATGGGGCGCCTCCGCGCTGCCGGTGGTGGCGGACGCCCGGGAGGAGGGCGTGCTGCCGCTGGTGGAGGCGTTCTCCCGGGCGCGGCTGCCGTTCCTGATCCGGGTGGGAGCCGGTACGGGGCTGCTGGCGCCGAGCCTGTCCGCGGGGCGCAGCCGGGCGGTGGCCGGGTCGGCGGGCGGGCTCGCGGAACTGGCGCGCTCCCAGCGGCGCCCCGTGCAGTGGCACGACCCGGCGTGGCCGGGGCACACCCGGACCTCGCTGGTGGGTCTGCTGCCGGTGCGGCTGCCCGGCGGGCCGCCCGGGCCGTCGGCGCTGACCCTGGTCGGGGTGTGGGATCCGGACCGCCGGGAGGTGGCGGAGCTGTGGCTGACCGGCATGTCCGGCGCCGGCCGGGGTGCCCTGTTGGGGCTGGGCCGGCTGATCGGGCGGGCCGACGCCGACTTCCGCGGGACGAGCCTGTCGGTGGGGGCCCTGGACTTCGAGGGGCGTTCGTACCACGGCTGGCACCGGCACGCGACGCTGGTGTCGCTGGCCCACGCCTCGCGGCTGCTGGGCGGCGGCCTGCACCTGGGGGGCGGGCAGGTCACGTCCGCACCGTTGCAGGGGGGCCGGCGGGTTCGGGGTCGAGGCAGGTGCGCGCCCGTTGCAGCCGCAGGGCGAGCTGGAGTTCCAGTGCCTGGTCCGGATGCTGCCAGTCACGGCCCAGCAGCTGGGTGATGCGCTCCAGGCGGCGGGAGACCGTGTTGGGGTGGACGTAGAGGATCTCGGCCGCGCGGGTGGGACTGCCCGCGGCGCTGAACCAGCCCTCCAGGGTCTCCACCAGGTTGCCGAAGCGTTCCGCGTCGTGGTCGAGGAGCGGGCCCAGGGTGCGTTCGACGAATCCGGCGATGTCGTGGTCCCCGGCGAGGAGCATGCCGAGGAAGCCGAGGTCGCGCGCGGCGGCGGAGCGGCCCGTCCCGCCGAGGGCGACGAGGGCCTGGAGGCAGCGCACGGCCTGCTGGTAGGCGGTGTGGACGGCGTCGGCACCCCGGGTGGGACCGCAGGCACCGGCGGTGACCTGGGCGCCGGTGGCCGCTGCGAGGGCGGCGCGGACCTCCTCGGCGACGGCCGCCGCGTCCTCGCCGGGCAGCAGCAGGACGAGCCGGCCGGCCTGGACGGTCTTCATGCCGCGCCGGTGGCGGACGTAGCCGCTGGCCCAGCTCTCCACGAGGTCGGTGGCCCCGGTCTGCGGGTCCGCGACGACCACCACGTGCGGGCGGTGCAGTTCGGCGGCGAACCGGCTGGCCCGTTCGACGAGCCGCTCGGGCGGCCCGTCCCAGGTGGTGAGGTCGGCCAGCAGGTCGTCGTGGACCTGTCCCTCGACCGTGCCGGAGCGCTGTACGACGAGCAGCAGCGCCACGGTACGGGCGTAGGAGACCAGGAGCTGGTCGGCGGGCGCCCCGGCGCCGGCGGCCGGGTGGAAGAGCAGGCAGCCGATGTCCTGGGAGCGCACGGAGAGCGGCACGACCCAGGTGCCGTCGGACAGGGGGCAGGCGACGCCGGTCGCCGCCGCGTTGAGCCGGACGCGGGCCAGTTCCGCGTCGTCCGTGCGCGGCAGGCGGCCGTGTTCGGCGAGCCGTTCGCCGCCCTCGCCGCGGACGGCGAGGCTGCCGCCGAGGTCCGCCGCGGCACGGGCGAGGAGCGCGTCCAGGCCGAGGCCGTCCAGGACGAGCTTGGCCAGGTCGTTCTGGACCCGGTGGGCGCGCAGGGCCTCGCTGAGGGAGGCGCGCACCCGCACGTCGGCGCGGGCCAGTTCGGCGTTGGCGGTCCGGACGCCCTCCAGGGTCCGGGCGGTCCGGACGGCGCTGGCGGAGAGGTCGGCGAGGGAGCGCATGAGGGCGACCTCGTCGGGGGTGAAGTGGTGGATGCCGCGCGCGGCGACGTACAGGTGTCCGATGTGACGGCCGTCGGCGCACAGCGGGACGCCGAGCACGGCCTGCAGGGCCTCGGCGTGCAGGACCTCGTCGAGGGCGGTGGCGTGGGTGGTGCGGTCGTCGGCGAGGTGGTCGGCGGTCCAGAAGGGGGCGGGCGGTTCGCCGGGAACGGCGGCGGGCACGGCCCCGGCGGGTATCCGGTAGCCGACGGTGAGGGCGCTGACCGCGCCGTCGGCGGTGGTGAGGGTGGCGTCGCCGGTGTCCTCGTCGACCAGGACGGTGCAGGCGAGGTCCATGTTGGTCATGAGGCGGGCCCGGCGGGTGATCAGGCGCAGGGTCTCGTCGAGACCGCCCGGGCTGCTGAGGTCGCGTGCGGCGTCGACGAGGGCGGCGAGTTCGGCCTCGCGCCGGCTGCGCCGTTCGAAGAGGGCGCTCACCTCGCGGGCCAGGAACGTGGCACGTTCGAGCCGTTCGGTGCGCGCGGCGCCGGAGCGGGCGCCGGCGAGGAGCTGGTCGTAGGCGCGGGCGGGCGCCTCGCCCGCCAGGAGTTCGAGGACGCGCAGTACGTCGTCCTCGGTCTGGGAGTCCTCCCCCGTCATCGCTACCCCCCTGGGACGAAATCGGCCGATCTGTTCGGTGGCCGGGAACGTAACGTCCGCCGTGAAGGGGCGTCAACCGGACTACGGGCCTTCGCGGCCGCCCGGCCGGGTGGTGGCCGGAGCACCTCCGGCGGCCCCGGCGGGGCCTTTGACGGGTGCCCGCGCCACCTTGGCCCGTGCCCCGCCCCGGTCGTACGCTGACCGGTTCGCGCCGGGAGCGCCCCGGTTTTCCGGTACGGGCGGCCGCCGTCCGCTCCGCGCGGATGCCGTACGGGGCGCGGGCGGACTGTCGCGTTCCGGTGGGCCGCGAGCGGACCTCGGCCGGGGCTCCGACGGATCTCAGGCGGCGGGCCGGGCCACCGCGGTGAGCGGCGGCCCGGCGGGCCGGCCGAGGAGGGTGGGCGCCCGGTGCGCGCAGACCCGTACGGTCGCGTACGGGCGGCGACGGCCCCGCGGACCGCCGCCCGTGCCTCGGGGAAGAGCGGTTCCGGCGGGAACTCCGCCGTGGTGTCGACCGCGCCCGCGCCCGGCGGGGGGGATCTCCTGGATCACGGCGCGGCCGGGCACGGCCGGATCGGACCCGGACGGATCAGGCCCGGACGCCGGTGAAGAGGCCGCGACCGGAGGGGCCGCCCTCCTGGAACTCCACGGTCAGTCCGGCGCGGGTGAAGGCCAGCTCGTAGGCGGCGCGGGTGAAGAGGGTGATGCGGTGGCTCTCGCTGAGGTGGGTGATGTCGCGGCCCGGTTCGGCGATGAGGTAGTGGACGTCGATGCGGGTGGCGTCGTCTTCCAGGCGCGAGTGCGAGACCCGGGAGATGGTCTTGCCCTCGGCCTCCACCACGGACGCGCCGATGTAGCCGGGGGTGAAGGTCTCGGGGAACCACCAGGGTTCGACGACGACCACCCCGCCCGCGGGGTCCAGGTGGGCGGCGAAGCGGGAGAGCGCGGCGTCGAGTTCGGCCTGGTCGCGCATGTGGCCGATGGAGCTGAACATGCAGGTGACGGCCGAGTAGGTGGTGCCGAGCGCGAAGTCGCGCATGTCGCCGGGGTGCACGGGGACGCCGGGGTTGCGGCGGACGGCGATCTCCCGCATGTCGGGGGAGAGTTCGAGGCCCTCGACGGTGTCGAAGGCGGCCGTCAGGTGTTCGAGGTGCAGTCCGGTGCCGCAGGCCACGTCGAGCAGGCTGCGGGCGCCGGGCGCGCGGGAGGTCACCAGGTCCGCGAGGTCGGCGGCCTCGCGGGCGTAGTCCTTGCCCTTGCCCTGGTGGACGAGGTCGTAGAGGCGGGCGATGCCGCCCGTGTAGCCGTCGTCCGGTCGGGCGGTGGCGGTGGCGGTGGTCACGTCGGGTCTCCTTGGCCGGGGCGGGGAGCGGTGGGGGAAGCGGAGCGGGCGGCCCGGTGGCGGGCGGCGAGCCGTTCCAGGGTGGGGACGAGCGCGGCGGGTGACGGCGCGGCGAGGACCTCCTCGCGCAGCCGGCGGGCGGCCGCGGCGATGGAGGGGTCCGTGAGGGCCCGTACGACGGCCTCGCGCAGGGTGGCGGCGTCCAGCTTGGCGGGGGGCAGGTCGATGCCGGCGCCCTGTTCGGCGTGGAGTTCGGCCTTCAGCGGGGCGTCCCACAGGGAGCCGACGATGATCTGCGGCACGCCGTGCAGGGTGGCGGTGTAGCCGGTGCCGGCGCCGCCGTGGTGGACGACGGCGGAGCAGGTGGGCAGCAGGGCGTCCATGGGGACGAAGTCGACGGCCCGGATGTTGGCGGGCAGCGCGTCGCGGTCCTGGAGCTGGCTCGCGTCGAGGGTGGCGACGATCTCGGCGTCGATGTCGCCGAGGGCGTGCAGGAGTTCCTCGAAGGGGACGGCGTCCCGGCCGTAGGTCTCGCGCGCCGATACGCCGAGGGTGACGCAGACCCGGGGCCGGGCCGGCGGGGCGTGCAGCCAGCCGGGGATCACCGACGGCCCGTTGTACGGGACGTAGCGGACCGGCAGGACCTCGCCTGGCACCGGCAGGCGCAGGGCCCCGGGGGCCGGGTCGATGGTCCACATCCCGCCGATGAGCTCCTCGACGGCGGCGGCGTCGGGGGCGGGGCCGAACCGTTCCAGGGTCCAGGTGAGCCACTCGGCCATGGGGTCCTCGCGGAGCTCCTCCGGCCGGCCGGCGCTCAGTTCGAGGAACTGCCGTCGGGCGTGGGTGATGACGTCGGGCCCCCACAGCAGGCGGGCGTGGGCGGCGCCGACGACGTGCGCGGCGATCGGCCCGGCGTAGGTGAAGGGTTCCCACAGGACGAGGTCGGGCTGCCAGGCCCGCGCGAAGGCGACCAGGTCGTCGATGGTCGTGTCGCCGTTGAGCGGGGCGAACGACATGGCGGTCATCATGGTCTGCTGCCCGAGGGCGTGCTCCCAGCCCAGCGGACCGCCGCGGGTCTCGGCGAAGTCGAGGCCCTGCTGGTAGGGGGTGGGGTCGCCGCCGATCCGGGTCATCAGCTCGACGATGGAGTCGAGGTCTCCGACGGGGACCGCCGTCAGCCCCGACCCGTTGATCACCTCGGTGAGGGCGGGCTGGCTGGCGACCCGCACCTCGTGTCCGGCGGCGCGCAGCGCCCAGGCCAGCGGGACCAGGTTGTAGTAGTGCGTGTTGTGCGCGAAGCACGTGATCAGGACGCGCACGGCAGCGTCTCCTCCTCGGTTCCGTCGGCGGGGTCGGCGGCGACCGGCCGGAGGGCCGGGGCGCGCAGTACGGGCGAGCGCGGCCGGACGACCGTCCCGCCGGCCGCGCGCAGCCCGGGACGGGTCTCGGCGAGGACGCGCAGGGCGGCGCGGGCGACGGCCCCGACGAGGTGGGCGCCGGGCCCGGGGTACGGGTCGGCCGGGAGGCCGGGGGGCGGACCGTCGGCGGCGGCCCTCGGGTCGCGGCCGACGGCGGCGACCAGGACCGTGACGTGGGCCCCGGCGGGCAGCTCGTGCCCGGCGAGGGTGACGGCCTCGCGGGCGGTACGGGTCCGCAGCCGCACCGGCGGCGCCTCGCGCAGGGTCGAGGCGATGGCGGCGGCGGCTCCGTCGGGGCGGGCGGCCGGACCGAGCCGGCCGCCCGGCTCGTCGAGCAGCCGGCCGACGGCGTGGGAGAGCAGGACCACGGTGGGTTCGGCGCAGCCCACGGCCAGGGCCAGCGCGGCACGCAGGACGTCGGCGCGGTCGGCGTCGGCGCGGTCGGCGTCGGCGCGGTCGGCGTCGGCGCGGTCGGCGTCGGCGCGGTCGGCGTCGGCACCGGCCTCGGCACCGGGCAAGGCCTCGGCGAGGAGGGCGGCCAGGGAGCGTTCGGCGGCCTCGCCGGCCTCGGCGACGGTGTGCGTCTGCGGGCACAGCAGGCCGTCCAGGGCGTGGCGGCAGCCGGACAGGTGGCGGACGAAGTCCCCGTGGACGGCTTCGGGCAGGCCGAGCTCCGCGGCGAGGACCCGTCCCACGAGGGGCCGGGCGAAGTCCTCGGCGAGGTCGAAGCGCGGGCCGAGTCCGGCGAGGAGCGTCCGGGCCGCCGCGTCGGTCCGCCGCTCGACGGACGCCGGGTCCCCGGCCCGCAGGAGGGGCCCGCCGAAGGCGGTGAGGGCGCCCAGCCGCGCGGCGTCCGCCCGGTCCGGGGTGAGGGCGGGGCTGCGGTAGGGCAGCGGGTCGTCGGCGGCGTCGGCCGGGCCGGGCCCCTCGAAGGCGGGGTGGCCCAGGACCTGTCGCGCGACGGCCGGGTCGGCGGTGACCCAGGTGTCCAGGAGGGTGCTGTGGTACAGGGGGCCGAGGGCGCGGACCCGCTCCTCGTACGGGTACGGGTCCTCGTCGCCGGCCCGCAGGAGGAGGCCGTAGGGGTCGTCCTCGATGCCCGCGAACCACTGCGCGGCACGGGTGAGTTGGTTCCTGCGGGCGCGGCGGGCGGTGTCCCGGGCCGGCGCTCCCCCGTTCAGCGTCTCGGAGGTCATGCCTCTCCTCGTCGTCGGTTGCCGCCGAACAGCGCGTCCAGCCAGCCGTCGACGGCACGGGCCGTGGCCGGGGCGTGCTCGGTCATCATCGTGAAGTGGTTGCCGGGGACGTCCGTGACGGTGTGGGCGGTGTCCCAGACGGACCGCCAGTCCTCGTCGGGGTCGGTCCAGTCGGCCATGGGCAGCGTGGCGCGCAGGTGCAGGACCGGGGCGCGGGTGGGTCGCGGCGTCCAGCCGAGGAGCAGCCGGTGGTAGGCGCCCATGGCGGTGAGCCGGGTGTCGTCGGGCGGTACGGGGCTGCGGTCCATGGCCCAGCGCAGCATGACGTCCCGCCAGACGCCCATCGCGCCGGGCGCGCTGGGGGTGTAGACGTCGGCGAGCACGAGGGCGGCGGGGCCGTCGCCCCGGGCTTCCAGATGACGGGCGAGCGCGTGCGCGGCGTTGGCTCCGGCGGAGTGGCCGACGAGCGCGAACGGCCGGCCCGCCGCCAGTCCGGCGACGGCCTCGGCGTGGGCCGCGCACAGGGCGTCCAGGGAGTCGGGGAGTTCCTCCCCGGGCCGGAATCCGGGCTGCGGGAGGGCGGCGACGGTGCGGCGGCTCGCCAGGGCCGCCGCGAGGGCGGCGAACTCCGCGGGACCGGAGACGGCCGCGGTGCCCGCGACGCCGATGAGCAGCGGCCCGTCACCCGCGCCGTCCGGGCCCTGCGCGAGGGGTACGGGTCGTACGCGCGCGGGCCGTTCACGGGTGAAGACGGGGCGCAGGGCGGCGACGGCGCCGAACGCTTCGACGGCTTCGGCGATCCGGCCGTCGCGGACCGCGTCCCGGTACAGGGCGGAGAGCGTGCCGGGCCGGGGCGGCGCGGCGGGGCCGTCCGCCGGGTCGTCGGGGTCTGCCTGGAGGAGTTCCAGGAGGTGGCGGGCGAGGGCGGCCGGGGTGTCGTGGTCGAAGAAGGCCTCGGGGGCCGGGTCGAGTCCGGTGGTGGCCGCCAGGCGGCGCCGCAGGTGGGTGACGGCGAGCGAGTCGAAGCCGATGAGCGTGAAGCGGGCGTCGGGTTCGACCTCGGCGGCGTCCGCGTGTCCCAGGACGGCGGCGGCCTCGGCCCGCACCAGGCCGAGGAGGGCGGTGTGCCGCTCGGCCGGGGGCAGCCCGGCGAGCTCCCGGCGCGGGTCCCGGGGGGCGGGTGCGCCGGGCGCCGGGTCAGCGGCGGGTGCGGCCGGTACGCCGCCGGGTGCGGCGGGGATCAGCGGAGCCAGCAGGGGGCTGGGCCGGTACGCGGTGAAGCCGTCGGCGAAGCGCTCCCAGTCGGTGTCGGTGACCGTGGCGGTGGCCTCGCCGGCGGCGATCTCACGGAACAGCGCGGTCAGCGCGTCCTGCGGGTCCATGGGCCGTACGCCGCGCCGCGTCAGGTAGGCGGCGCCCTCGCCGTCGCCCATGCCGCCGCCGCCCCACAGGCCCCAGGCGACGGAGGTGGCGGGCAGGCCCTCGGCGTGGCGGCGCAGGGCGAGGGCGTCGAGTCCGGCGTTGGCGGCGGCGTAGGCGCACTGGCCGGCGCTGCCCCAGACGCCCGCGCCCGAGGAGTACAGGACGAACGCGTCGAGGGCGTGGGTGCGCGTGAGTTCGTCCAGGTGGCGGGCCCCGTCCAGTTTGCCCGCGTAGACGTCGGCGAAGGCCGCGGGGCCGGCCTCCGTCAGGGGGCTGACCTGGGGGACGCCCGCCGCGTGGAAGACGGCGGTGAGCGGGGCGTCGGCGGGCACCCCGTCGAGGAGGTCCGCGAGCGCGGCCCGGTCGGCGAGGTCGCAGGCGGCGAAGGTCACCTTGGCGCCGAGGGCGAGGAGTTCGGCCTCGAGGACGTCGGCCCCGGGGGCGCGGCGGCCGCGCCGGCCCACGAGCAGCAGGTGCGCGGCGCCCTCGGCGGCGAGCCGGCGGGCGAGGTGACCGCCCAGGGCACCGGTGCCGCCGGTGACCAGGACGGTGCCGGAGGGACGGTACGGGCGCTGCGCGCGGGGCGCGGGGGCCGACGTCAGGCGGCGACCGTACGCGCGGCCGTCGCGGACGGCGATCTGGTCCTCGGGGCCGCCGAGGGCCGCGGCGAGGATCCGCCAGTCGGCGTCGTCGGCGTGCTCGGGCAGGTCGGCCAGGCCGCCCCACAGGGCGGGGAGTTCGAGGGCCGCGACCCGGCCGAGCCCCCACAGCTGGGCGGCCGCCTGGCGGGGGCGCTCGCCGGGGGTGAGGGCGACGGCCGACCGGGTCGCGCACCACAGGCGGGTGGTCGGGGACGTGTCCGCCAGGGCCTGGACGAGGGCCAGGTTCGCCCGGATCCCGGCCGGGACGGCGCCGGTGGCGGCCCGCTCCCGTTCGTCGGCCGCCAGCAGGGAGAGGACGCCCGCGACGGGTGCGGCCGGGTCGGCCGCGGCGGTCCGCAGGGCCTCGGCCAGGGCGGCCCGGTCGGTCCGGTCGGCGTCGACGGCCAGTCGGCGTACGACGGCCCCGCGCGCGGTCAGGGCCCGTACGGCGGCGGCGGCGAAGGGGGCCGCCGCGGCGGAGTCGCCCGGCGCGGGTTCGACGAGCAGCCAGGTGCCGGTGAGGGGCTCGGGGCCCGGGTGCGGGGCGGGCAGCGGCTGCCAGGTGACCTGGTGGCGCCGGGTGCCGCCCGCCGCCGCCGGGCCCCGGCCCCGGCCCCGGGGGCCGGGGGCGATCCAGAACCGCCGGTGCTGCCAGGCGTACACCGGCAGGGGGAAGGGCCGGGCGCGGGTCCCCTCGAAGAGGCGGGCCCGGTCGACGGCGGCGCCCCGGCTCGCGGCGACGGCCACGGCGCGCACCAGGGTCTCGCCCTCGGGGCGGCCGCGGCGCAGCACGGGGACCAGGACGGGCTCGTCCCCGGGCGCGCCGGCCGGGACCGCGGCGAGGGTCTCCTCCGCCATCGCGCACAGCACGCCGTCGGGGCCGAGTTCGACGAAGGTGGTGACGCCCATCGCGTGCGCGGCGCGCACCCCGTCGGCGAAGCGTACGGCCGCGCGGACGTGGCCGGCCCAGTACGAGCCGTCGCGCAGTTCCCCGCCGGTGGCGCGCCGGCCGGTGACGTTGGAGATCACGGGGATGCGGGGGGCGCGGTAGGTGAGGCCGTCCGCGAGGGTGCGGAACTCCTCCAGCATGGGGTCCATGAGCGGGGAGTGGAAGGCGTGGCTGACGGTGAGCCGCTTGGTCTTCCTGCCGCGCCGGGCGAGCGCCGCCCCGACCTCCTCGACTGCTTCCCCGGTGCCGGAGACGACCACGGAGCGGGGCCCGTTGACGGCGGCGACGACCGCGACACCGCCGAGGCCGGCGAGCAGTTCGTCCACCTCGTCCTCGGTGGCCCGTACGGAGAGCATGGCGCCTCCGGCGGGCAGGGCCTGCATCAGCCGGCCGCGGGCCGCGACGAGGGCGCAGGCGTCGTCGAGGTCGAGGACCCCGGCGACGTGGGCGGCGGCGATCTCGCCGACGGAGTGGCCGAGGAGGACGTCGGGCCGCATGCCCCAGTGTTCGAGCAGCCGGAACAGGGCCACCTCGACGGCGAACAGCGCGGCCTGCGCGTACCGGGTGCGGTGGAGCAGTTCCTCCTCGGGGCTGCCGGGGGCGGCGTCGAGGACCGTGGACAGGGGGTGGTCCAGGTGCGGGTCGAGCCGCTCGGCCACGGCGTCGACGGCGCGGGCGAACACGGGGTGCGCGGCGCGCAGGGCGCGGGCCATGCCGGTGCGCTGGCTGCCCTGTCCGGTGAAGAGGAAGGCGGTCTTCGCCTCTCTGCGCCGCACGCCCGTCACCACGGAGGGGGAGGGCACGCCGTCGGCGAGGGCGTCGAGGCCCCGGGCGAGTTCCGCGTACGTGGTCCCGAGGACGACGGCCCGGTGTTCGAAGGCGGTACGGGTGGCGGCCAGTGCGTGGCCGATGCCGAGGGCGTCGGGTTCGGCGGTGACGAGGTGGTCGCGCAGCCGGCCGGCCTGGGCGCGCAGGGCGGCTTCGGAGCGCCCGGAGACGAACCACGGGACGAGCGGCGGCGCGGCGGCGGCCGGCGCACGGTCGGGGGCTCCGGTGGGAACGGCCGCCGGGGGTGCGCTGCGGGGTGCCTCCTCGACGATCACGTGGGCGTTGGTGCCGCCGACGCCGAAGGCGGAGATCCCCGCCCGGCGCGTCCGGGTACCGGCGGGCCACTGGACGGGCTCGGTCAGCAGCCGGACCCCGCCGGCCGACCAGTCGACGTGCGGGGTGGGCGTCGCGGCGTGCAGGGTCTTGGGCAGCAGTCCGTGCCGCAGCGCCTGGACGGTCTTGATGACCCCGCCCACCCCGGCGGCGGCCTGGGCGTGGCCGATGTTCGACTTCAGCGAGCCGAGCCGCAGCGGCCGGCCGTCGGGACGGCCGGTCCCGTAGACGGCGAGCAGCGCCTGGGCCTCGATGGGGTCGCCGAGGCGGGTGCCGGTGCCGTGCGCCTCGACGGCGTCCACCTCGTGCGGCTCCAGGCCGGCGTCGGCGAGGGCCTGGCGGATGACGCGCTGCTGGGAGGGGCCGTTGGGGGCGGTGAGGCCGTTGCTGGCGCCGTCCTGGTTGACGGCGGAGCCGCGGATGACGGCGAGGACGGGGTGCCCGTTGCGTTCGGCGTCGGAGAGCCGTTCCAGGACGAGGACGCCGACGCCCTCGGCCCAGCCGGTCCCGTCCGCGTCCGCCGAGAAGGCCTTGCACCGGCCGTCGGCGGCCAGACCCTTCTGCCGCGAGAACTCCACGAAGGCCGCCGCGTCGGGCATGACGGCGACGCCCGCGGCCAGCGCCAGTCCGCTCTCGCCGCGCCGCAGCGCCGCCACGGCGAGGTGCAGGGCGACCAGCGAGGAGGAGCAGGCCGTCTCGACGGTCATGGAGGGGCCTTCGAGACCGAGGGCGTAGGAGATCCGCCCGGACAGCACGGCGTCCGCGCTGCCCGTGAGGAGGTAGCCCTCCGATCCCTCGGGCACCCGGTCCAGGTCGGTGGCGTACTCGGCGTGGGCGGCACCGACGTACACGCCGGTGCCCGTGCCGCGCAGGGAGCGCGGGTCCAGGCCGGAGCGCTCCAGCGCCTCCCAGGACACCTCCAGCAGGAGCCGCTGCTGCGGGTCCATCACGACGGCCTCGCGGGGCGAGATGCCGAAGAAGGAGGCGTCGAAGTCGGCGGCGCCCGCGAGGAACCCGCCCTCGGCGCAGTAGGTGGTGCCCTCCGCGTCCGGGTCCGGGTCGTAGAGGCCCTCCAGGTCCCAGCCCCGGTCCGCCGGGAAGGGGGTGACGGCGTCCCGCCCGGCGGCCACCAGGTCCCAGAGGTCCTCCGGAGAGTCGGCTCCGGGGTAGCGGCAGGCCATGCCGACCACCGCGACCGGCTCGTGCGCGGCCTCGGTCAGCTCCCGGTTGCGCCGGCGCAGGCGCTCCGTCTCCTTCAGCGAGGTGCGGAGCGCCTCCATGAGCTTCTCGGAGGACATGGCCATCGGTGGATCCCTCTCTGGGTGGGGCGGGTGGTACGGGCGGGACACCGGGTCAGGCGGCGGCGTCCCGCAGGGCCAGCTCGATCAGGGCGTCCTCGTCGAGCGCGTCGATCAGGTCGACGGCCTCGCCGTCGGCGCCGCCCCCGTCACGACCGCCGTGACCGTGGCCGACCCGATCGAAGGCGACGCCGCCCGAGCCCTGCTGGAGTACCGGCGTTGCCGACGCCCCGGGCGCCAGCGCGAGGAGGGTGTCGAGCAGTCCGGCCCCGCGGAGCACGTCGAGCGGTACGGCCGCCAGCGCGGCCCTGATCCGCGCCTCCTCGGGCTCCGCCACGCCCTCGGGGGCCCGCGGCGCCAGCAGGTCCACCAGGTGGGCGGCGACGGCGGAGGCCGTGGGGTGGTCGAAGACCAGGGTCGGGGGCAGTTTGCGTCCCGTGGCACCGCTGAGGCGGACGGCGAGCTCGCCCGCGGTCAGGGAGCTGAACCCGATGTCCTTGAAGGCCCCTTCGGGGTCGACGTCCTCGGGCCCCGCGTGGCCGAGGACGGCGGCGACGGCCTCGCGCACCCGGTCCAGGACGATCTCGTACCGTTCGGCCGGGTCGGCCGCGGCGAGCAGCACCGGCAGCGCGGGCAGCCCGTCGTCGGCGGGCCCGTCGGCCTCCGGGCCCGCCGTGGCCTCGCGGACGCCGGGCAGGTCCCCGATGAGCGGGCTGGGCCGGAAGGTGGTGAACCCCTTCGCGAACAGCGGCCAGTCCATGTCGGCGAGGGCCACGCACACGTCGTCGCGGTCGAGGGCGCGACCGAGGGCGCGGACGGCCTCGGCGGGGTCCATGGCGCGCAGCCCCCGGCTGCTGAGGAACTCCTCCCCGGCGCCTTCACCCATGCCTGCGCCGCCCCACAGGCCCCAGGCCACGGAGGTCGCGGTCAGGCCCTCCCCCCGGCGCCGCTCGGCGAGCGCGTCCAGGGCCGCGTTGGCGGCGCCGTAGGCGCTCTGGCCTCCGCTGCCCCATACGCCGGCCCCGGAGGCGTAGAGCACGAACGCGTCCAGTTCCAGGCCGTGGGAGCGGGTGAGTTCGTCGAGGTGGCGGGCCCCGGCGACCTTGCCCCCGTACACGGCCGCGAGGGAGCCGGTGCCGGTGTCGAGGAAGGTCTCGGAGTGCGGGACGCCGGCGGTGTGGAAGACGGCCGTCGGGGGGTGGGCGTCGAGGAGGGCGGCGAGCGCGCTCCGGTCGGAGACGTCGCAGGCGGCGAGGGTCACCTCGGCGCCGAGGGCGCGCAGTTCGGCGGCCAGGTCCTCGGCGCCCGGGGCCCCGGCGCCCCGGCGGCTGGTCAGGACGAGATGCCCGGCGCCCTGCGCGGCGAGCCAGCGCGCGACGTGCGCCCCGAGCGCGCCGGTCCCCCCGGTCACCAGGACCGTGCCGCGCGGAGCGTAGGTGCGGCGTACGGGTGTACGGTCCGCCGGGACGAGCCGGCGCCCGTAGGTGCCGGAGGCCCGCAGGGCGATCTGGTCCTCACCGGTGGTACCGGTCAGGGCGGCGGCCACCTGCTGCCAGGCGCGCCGGTCGGGAGCCTCGGGCAGGTCCACGAGCCCGCCCCACAGACGGGGGTGCTCCAGGGCGATCCCGCGCCCGAGGCCCCAGAGCTGGGCTCCGGCGGAGTGCGGGAGTTCGCCCGGGGAGACGGCGACGGCGCCCCGGGTGAGGGCCCAGATCCCGGCCGTGAGGCCCGCGTCGACGGCGGCCTGGGCGAGCAGGGTGGTACCGGCCACGGCCAGGGGCACGTCGGACCCCTCGGGGTGCGGGAGTTCGCCCGTACCGAGGAGGGAGAGGATCCCGGCCGGGGCGGTGTGCCCGGCGAGAGCGGCGGCCAGGGCGGCGCGGGTGGCGGTCGCCGCGTCGAGGACGAACCGCTCGACGCGGGCGCCGTGCCGTACGAGGGCCGCTTCCGCCTCGTCGGCCAGACCGGACGCGAGCCCGTCGGCGACCACCAGCAGCCAGGTCCCGTCCAGCCGGGCCGGAAGCTCACGGCCCGGCAGCTTCTTCCACCCGGCCCGGTACCGCCACCCGTCGACGCCGGACGCCTCCAGGGCCCGGGACGCGGCCGGGATCGAGGGCTCCAGCCAGTAGTGCCGCTGTTGGAAGGCGTAGGTGGGCAGGTCGACGCGGCGGGCGCCGGTGCCCTCGAAGAGCTGCGCCCAGTCGATGTCGGTGCCGCGCACGAAGAGCTCGGCGGCACAGGTCAGGAACCGCTGGAGTCCGCCTTCGTCACGGCGGAGCGAACCGGTGGTGACCACCTCGGCACCGACCGCCTCGGCCGTCTCCTGGACGCCCATGGTGAGGACGGGGTGCGCACTGGACTCGACGAACGTCCCGAATCCCTTGGCGATCAGCTTGCGCACCGTGTCCTCGAAGCGGACGGGATGGCGCAGGTTGCGGTACCAGTACCCGGCATCGAGCACGGTCTCCGTCAGGAGGCCGCCGGTCACGGTCGAGTAGAACGGGATCTCCGCCCTGCGCGGCACAATCGGGCCGAGAACGTCCAGCAGCTCGGCCTCGATCCGCTCCACATGCGCAGAGTGCGAGGCGTAATCGACGGGCACCTGACGGGCCCGGATCCCCTCCTCCACCGCCTCCGCGACGAACGCGGCCACCGCATCCGCATCCCCGGCGACGACGGTGCTCGACGGCCCGTTCACCGCAGCCACACCCAGCCGGCCCGCCCACACCCCAAGCCGCGCCTCAACCGCTTCCAGCGGCAACGGAATCGACGCCATACCCCCCAGACCGGCCAGCTCACGCCCGATCACCTGAGCCCGCAACGCAACCACCCGCGCCGCATCCGCAAGGGACAACGCCCCCGACACGACAGCAGCGGCGATCTCACCCTGCGAATGCCCGACCACCGCATCCGGCACCACACCCAGCGAACGCCACACCTCGGCGAGCGAAACCATCACCGCCCACGTCACGGGCTGGACCACATCCACCCGCTCCAGCGAACGCCCCTCCCGCAACACCTCCACCACATCGAAATCCACGAACGGCGCCAGAGCATCAGCACACTCCCGCAACCGCCCCGCGAACACCGGGGAAGAGTCGAGCAGCTCCGCACCCATCCCCACCCACTGCGTCCCCTGACCCGGAAACACCAGCACCCGACGACCGAACGACCCCGCCACACCCTCGACGGTCGTACCGCCGAGGACCACCCGGCGGTGTTCCAGCATCGAACGGCCCGTGGCCAGGCTCCACGCCACGTCCAGCGGACGCGGTGCGGGCTCCCGTTCCATGTGGGTGCGCAGGCGTTCCACCTGGTCACGCAGGCCCGCCGCCGACCTGGCGGACACCACCACGGGGACCACCGGCAGCTCCCGGGAGTCCGCTTCCGCGGCGGGCTCCGTCAGCGGGGCCTGCTCCAGGATCACGTGCGCGTTCGTCCCGCTCACACCGAAGGACGACACCCCCGCACGCCGCACCCGACCCACCTCAGGCCACACACGCTCCTCGGCCAGCAGCTCGACCGCACCCGCCTCCCAGTCCACCTCCGAAGACGGCACACCCACATGCAACGTCCTCGGAAGCCGCCCGTGCTCCAGCGCCATCACCATCTTGATGACACCACCCACACCCGCAGCCGCCTGCGCATGCCCGATGTTCGACTTCAACGACCCCAACCACAAAGGCTGTTCGACGCTTCGGGCACTGCCGTAGGTGTCCATGAGGGCCTGGACCTCGATCGGGTCGCCCAGCTTCGTGCCGGTGCCGTGGGCCTCGACCGCGTCGACGTCGGCGGCGGTGACCTGGGCGTCGGCGAGGGCCTGGCGGATGACGCGCTGCTGTGCGGCGCCGCTGGGCGCGGTGAGGCCGTTGCTGGCGCCGTCCTGGTTGACGGCGGAGCCGCGCAGGACGGCCAGGACGCGGTGTCCCTTGCGCACGGCGTCGGAGAGCCGTTCGACGAGCAGGATCCCGGCGCCCTCCCCGGGGCCGAAGCCGTCCGCGGAGTCCGCGAAGGCCTTGCAGCGGCCGTCGGTGGCCACACCGCGCTGGCGGGAGAACTGGACGAAGACGGCGGGTGTCGACATGACGGTGACGCCGCCGGCCAGGGCGAGGTCGCACTCGCCGCGGCGCAGGGACTGGGCGGCCTGGTGCAGGGCGACCAGGGAGGACGAGCAGGCCGTGTCGACGGTCACCGCGGGGCCTTCCAGGCCGAGGGTGTAGGCGATGCGGCCGGAGGTGAAGCTGACGACGCTGCCGGTGAGCAGGTCGCCTTCGAGCTGGGCGGACGGCGCGTGGACGCCGGAGGTGTAGCCGCCGTCCCAGGCACCGACGAACACGCCGGTGCGGCTGCCGTGCAGGGACCGGGGGTCGACTCCGGCCCGTTCGAGGGCCTCCCAGGAGGTTTCCAGCAGCAGCCGCTGCTGGGGATCCATGGCCACCGCCTCGCGCGGGGAGATGCCGAAGAAGGCGGGGTCGAAGGCGCCCGCCGCGTCCAGGAAGCCGCCTTCGCGACAGTAGGAGCGACCGGCCGCGTCGGGGTCGGGGTCGTAGAGGCCCTCGACGTCCCAGCCGCGGTCCCCCGGGAAGGGGGAGACCGCGTCGGTGCCGGAGGAGACCAGCTTCCACAGGGCCTCGGGGCTGTCGGCGCCGCCGGGGAAGCGGCAGGCCATGCCTACGATCGCGATCGGCTCGTGGGCCCGGGACTCCAGGTCCTTGAGGCGTTCGCTGGTGCGGTGCAGTTCGGTCGTGGCCCGCTTCAGGTATTCGCGGAGCTTGTCTTCGTTCGCCATGTCTCGTCACCCGTCACGTGCTGTGCGGTTCAGAACCGCTCGTCGATGAATGCGAAGATCTCGTCGTCGTCGGCGTCCTCCAGGGACACGGCGACGGATCCGCCGGGGTCCGAGGGCCCGGTGCCCCCGGTGGTGCCGTGCGTGCCGTTCGTGCCGTTCGTGCCGTTCGGGCCGCCGATGCCGTTCCACAGGCCGGTGAGGGCCGCGAGCCGGTTGGCGATCTCCTTGTGGGCGGCTTCGTCGGGGCCCGTGGCGCCGTGCGCGGCCCCGCCGGACAGGGATCCGAAGAGGGCCTCCAGGCGGTCGAGTTCCGCCATGACCGAGGTGCCGCGGGCGTCGGCGGCCGGGGTGGCCTCGGTGTCGTCCCGCGGTGCGAGGGCGCGGTGCAGGTGTGCGGCGAGGGCCACCGGGGTGGGGTGGTCGAAGACCAGGGTCGCGGCCAGGCGCAGCCCGGTGTCGGCGGCGAGCCGGTTGCGCATCTCGACGGCGGTGAGGGAGTCGAAGCCGAGTTCCTTGAAGGCGCGGTCGACGGTGATGCCCTCGGGGCCGCCGTGGCCGAGGACGGCCGCGGCGTGGGCGCGTACGGCGTCCAGGAGCAGTTCCTCCTGTTCCTCGGCGGGCACGCCCGGAAGGCGGTCGGCGAGGGTGCCGGTGGGGCCGCTGGGCTGCCGGGGGCCGCTGGGGGCGTCCGTCGTGCCGACGAGGGCGCTGAGGAACGGGGGGACGGGTCCGGCGGCGCGCAGGGCCGCCGGGTTGAGGCGGATCGGGACCTGGAGGGGGGTGTCCAGTGTCTGGGCGGCGTCGAAGAGCGCGAGGCCCTCGGCGTCGGTGAGGGGCATGACGCCGCCTCGGGCGAGACGGCGGTGCATGCCGCTCTGGTCGAGGTGGCCGGCCATGCGGCTGTTGCTGGACCACAGGCCCCAGGCGAGGGAGACGCCGGGCAGTCCCAGGGAGCGGCGGTGGTCGGCGAACGCGTCGAGGAAGGCGTTGGCGGCCGCGTAGCCGCCCTGGCCGGGGCTGCCGAACAGCGCGGACGAGGAGGAGTAGAGGACGAACGCCGACAGGTCGAGGTCCTTGGTGAGGTCGTGCAGGTTCAGTACGGCGTCGACCTTGGGACGCAGGACGGTGTCGAGGGTTTCGGGGGTGAGGGTGGCCAGGGTGCCGTCGGAGAGGACGCCGGCGGTGTGGACGACCGCGGTCAGCGGGTGGGCGGCGGGGACGGCGGCGAGCAGCGCGGCGAGCTGGTCGCGGTCGGCCGCGTCGCAGGCCCGTACGGTGACGCGGGCGCCGAGCCCGGCGAGTTCGTCGGCGAGTTCGGCGGCGCCTTCGGCTTCGGGGCCCTGTCGGCCGGCGAGGACGAGGTGGCGTACGCCGTGTGCGGTGACGAGGTGGCGGGCGACCGCGCTGCCGAGGGTGCCGGTGCCCCCGGTGACGAGGACCGTGCCGTGGGGCCCGAAGGCGGGCGGCATGGTCAGGACGAGCTTTCCGGTGTGGCGGGCCTGGCTGAGGGTGCGGAACGCCTCGCGGGCGTGCCGGACCTCGTGGACGGTCAGCGGCAGGGGCCGCAGCACGCCCGCCTCGAACAGGACGAGGAGTTCGCGGAGCATCTCCCCGACCGTTTCGGGGCCGGCCTGGACGAGGTCGAAGGCCTGGTAGTGGGTGCCGGGGTGGGCGGCGGCGACGGTCCGCGGGTCGCGGACGTCGGCCTTGCCCAGTTCGAGGAAGTGGCCGCCGCGGGGCAGGAGCCGCAGGGAGGCGTCGACGAATTCCCCGGCGAGGGAGTTGAGGACGATGTCGACGCCGCGGCCCGCGGTGCGGGTGAGGAAGGCGTCGGCGAAGCCGGTGGTGCGGGAGTCGGCGATGGCGTCGTCGGTGAGGCCGAGGCCGCGCAGGGTGTCCCACTTGCCGGTGCTCGCGGTGGCGTGGACCGTGAGGCCGAGGTGGCGGGCCAGTTGCAGGGCGGCCATGCCGACGCCGCCGGCGGCCGCGTGGACGAGCAGGGACTGGCCGGGGGTGGCCCGGGCCAGGCGGGTCAGCGCGTAGTGGGCGGTGAGGAACACGGCGGGGACGGAGGCGGCTTCGGCGTAGGTCCAGCCGGCCGGGACCGGGGCGACCATGCGGTGGTCGGCGACGGCGTACGGGCCGAATCCGCCGGTCCACATGCCGAGGACCCGGTCTCCGGGGGTGAGGGTGCTCACGCCGGGTCCGACCTCGGTGACGACGCCGGCGCCCTCGGCTCCCATGACGGCCGCTTCGCCGGGATACATGCCCAGCGCGATGAGGGTGTCGCGGAAGTTGATGCCGGCGGCCCGTACGGAGATCCGTACCTGGCCTTCCTCCAGGGGGGCCAGGGTGTCGGGGGCGGGGGCGAGGCGCAGGCCTTCGAGGGTGCCGCCGCCGTCGGTGGCGAGCCGCCAGGCGGTGGTGCCGGCGTCCGGTACGAGGAGGTCCGTACGGGGGTCGGTGGTGCCGGCGCGGGCCAGCCGGGGTGCGCGGACGGCGGCGCCGCGGACGGCGAGCTGGGGTTCGGTGCCGGCCAGGGCGGCGGTCAGGGCGGTGCCGTCGACGGCGGCGGGGTCCAGGTCGAGGAGGGCGAAGCGGCCGGGTTCCTCGGACTGGGCGGAGCGGATCAGGCCCCACAGGGTGGCGGTCGCCGGGTCGGTGACGTGCTCGTCGGGGGCGGTGGCGACGGCGCCGCGGGTGACGAGGGTGAGGGCGGTGTGCGCGTACCGTTCGGGGGCGTCCAGCCAGGTCCGGGCGAGGTCGAGGGTCCGGTGGGTGACGGTGTGGGCGGTCGCGGCGTCGGGGCGGGGGTGCTGGGGGAAGGAGACGACGACGCTGTCGGGGGTGACGGCGTCGGTGTCGGCGAACAGCGCGGCCAGGTCGGGGTACCAGTCGCCGTGGCCGCCGGTGCTCTCCAGGGCGGCGAGGACCTTGGCGTGGTCCTCGCCGACGACGGCGATGCGGCGTCCGGGCGGGGCCGCGGCGGTGTGCTGCCGCGGCCAGGTCACCTCGTGGAGGGATCCGCCCCGCAGGGCGCCCGCGGGGCCCGCGGCGGCGGCGAGCTGCTCGTCGGAGACGGTACGGACGAGGAGTTCGTCCACGTCGAGGACGGGGCGGCCGTCCTCGTCGGCGCAGCGCAGGGTGACGGCGTCGGGGCCGGCGGGGGTGACGGTGACGCGCAGCCGGTCGGCGCCCTCGGCGTGCAGGCGGACGCCGCGGACGGCGAACGGCATGCGGGCGCGGCCGTCGTCGGGGAAGAACGCGCCGAGGCTCATCGCCTGGAGCGCCGCGTCGAGGAGCGCCGGGTGGACACCGAAGCCGGCGGAGCCCTCGCGGGTCTGCGGGGGCAGGGCCACCTCGGCGTGGACGGCGGTGCCGTCGCGCCAGCCGTCGCGGAAGCCGCGGAAGTGCGGGCCGTAGTCGTAGCCGCGGGCGGTGAACTCCTCGTAGAAGGAGTCGGGGGCCGGGCGGGACGCGGGCCGGGCGGCGGGCGCCGGCCACGCGGGAGCGGCGGCGGGCGGTGTGTCCCCGGCGGGGGCGGCGACGGCCTCCGCGTGCCGCTGCCAGGGCGAGCCGGGGGCGGCGCCCGCGGCGCGGGAGTGGACGGTGAGGGTGCGCCGTCCCTCCCCGTCGGCGGCGGAGACGAGCAGGCGCAGTTCGACGGCGCCGGTGTCGGGCAGGACCAGGGGCGCCTGGAGGATCAGCTCGTCGAGGCGGTCGCAGCCGGACTGCCGGCCGGCCCACAGGGCCAGGTCGACGAGGGCCGCGCCGGGCAGCAGTACGGTGCCCAGCAGGGCGTGGTCGGCGAGCCAGGGCTGGGTGTCGGCGCCGATGCGGGCGGTGTAGACGACCGATCCGGACTCGGGGAGTTCCACGCCGGCGCCGAGCAGGGGGTGCCCGGCCTCGTGGAGGCCCACGGAGGCGGCGTCGCCGCGGCGGGCGGGCGCGTTGTACCAGTAGCGCTCGCGCTGGAAGGGGTAGGTGGGCAGTTCCACCCGGCGGGAGCCGCTGCCGAAGAGGGCGTCCGCGTCGATCTCGACGCCGCTGACGTGGGCCATGCCGAGCGCGGCGCCGAACCAGCGGGCGCCGCCCTTGTCGCGGCGCAGGGTGGCGAGGACGGCGGCGTGGGCGCCGGTGTCGGCGATGGTCTCCTGGAGGGAGGCCGCGAGCATCGGGTGGGGGCTGGATTCGAGGAAGACCTCGTGGCCGTCGGCGATGAGGGAGCGGACGGCCCGCTCGAACTCGACGGGTTCGCGCATGTTGCGGTACCAGTACGCGGAGTCCAGTGCGGCGGTGTCGAGGAGGCCGCCGGTGACGGTGGAGTAGAAGGGGATCCCGCCGGTCCGCGGGGCGACGGGGGCGAGGACCTCCAGGAGGTGCTCCTTGAGGGCGTCGACCTGGGCGGAGTGCCCGGCCGTGTCCACGCCGGGGATGGCACGGGCGTGGACGCCCTGCGCGGTCAGCTCGTCGAGGAGTTCGCGCAGGGCGGCGGGCTCCCCGGCGACGGCGGCGGTGCCGGGGCTGTTGACGGCGGCGACGGACAGCCGGTCGCCGAACCGCTCCAGGCGGCGCCGCAGTGCGTCGGGTGCCAGCGACACGGCGATCATGCCGCCCTTGCCCGCGAGGGTCAGCCAGGCCTGGCTGCGCAGGGCGACGATGCGGGCCGCGTCGTCGAGGGAGAGCCCGCCGGACACGTACGCGGCGGCGATCTCGCCCTGGGAGTGGCCGACGACGGCCGACGGGTGGACGCCGAGGGACCGCCAGGCGGCGGCCAGCGACACCATCATGGTGAACAGGATGGGCTGGACGACGTCGACGCGGCCGAGCGAGGGCGCGCCGGGAACCTGCCGCAGGACGTCCATGACGGACCAGTCCAGGTAGGAGCCGAGGGCGGCGTCGCAGGCGAGGACGGCCTCCCGGAAGGCGGGCGACCGGTCGAGGAGCCCGTCGGCCATGGCGGGCCACTGGGAGCCCTGGCCGGGGAAGACGAACACGACGCGGTCGCCGGGGCCGGCGGCCCCCCGCAGTACGGCCAGGTGCGGCCGGTCCTGGGCGAGTGCGTTGAGGGCGTCGAGGATCTCCTCACGGCTCTCGCCGATGACGGCGGCCCGGCGGGCGAACCGGGAGCGGGCCTTGAGCAGGGTGTAGCCGGCGTCGGCGGGGTGGGTGCCAGGGTGTTCGAGGAGTCCGGCGCGCAGCCGGGCCGCCTGGGCGCGCAGGGCGTTGTCGGAGCGCGCGGACAGCAGCAGCGGGACGGTGACCTCCTCCCACCCGTCGGTGTCGGCGCCGGGCGCGGGCGCGGTGTCGGGGCCGGTGGCGGCGGGGCGGGGGGCTTCCTCGACGATGACGTGGGCGTTGGTGCCGCTGATGCCGAACGCGGACACGGCGGCCCGGCGGGGGGTGTCGGCCTGCGGCCAGTCGACGTCGTCGGTGAGCAGGGACACCGCTCCGGACGACCAGTCGACGCGCGGGGTGGGCTCGTCGACGTGCAGGGTGCGGGGCAGGGTCCGGCCGCGCAGCGCGAGCACCATCTTGATGACGCCGGCGACTCCGGCGGCGGCCTGGGTGTGACCGATGTTGGACTTCACGGATCCGAGCCACAGCGGGTCCTCGGTGGAGCGGCCTTCGCCGTAGGTGGCGAGGACGGCCTGCGCCTCGATGGGGTCGCCCAGTTCCGTACCGGTGCCGTGCGCCTCGACGGCGGTGATGTCACCGGGCTCCAGGCCGGCGTCGGCGAGGGCCTGGCGGATGACGCGCTGCTGGGAGGGGCCGTTGGGGGCGGTGAGTCCGTTGGAGGCGCCGTCCTGGTTGACGGCGGAGCCGCGGATGACGGCGAGGACGGGGTGCCCGTTGCGTTCGGCGTCGGAGAGCCGCTCGACGAGCAGCAGGCCGGCCCCCTCGCCCAGGGCGACGCCGTCGGCGGAGGCCGCGAAGGCGCGGGAGCGGCCGGTGGGCGACATGACGCGCTGGCGGGAGAACTCGACGAGCATCTCGGGCGTGGACATGACGGTGGCGCCGCCGACGAGGGCCAGGCCGCATTCGCCGCGGCGCAGCGACTGCACGGCCAGGTGCAGGGCGACCAGGGAAGCCGAGCAGGCGGTGTCGACGGTCACCGCGGGGCCTTCGAGCCCGAAGACGTACGAGAGGCGGCCCGACATGACGCTGGCGGAGTTTCCGGTGCCGAGGTAGCCGTCGAAGTCCTCGTCACCGTTCTGCAGCAGCGGCATGTAGTGCTGGCCGTTGGTGCCGACGAACACGCCGGTCCGGCTGCCGCGCAGCAGGCCGGGGTCGATTCCGGCCCGCTCCATGGCCTCCCAGGAGGTTTCCAGCAGGAGCCTCTGCTGCGGGTCCATGGCGAGGGCCTCGCGGGGCGAGATGCCGAAGAACTCCGGGTCGAAGTCGGGGGCCTCGTGGAGGAAGCCGCCTTCGCGGACGTACGTACGGCCCTTCGCGTCGGGGTCCGGGTCGTAGAGGCCGTCCAGGTCCCAGCCGCGGTTGGTGGGGAAGGTGGAGATGGCGTCGCCGCCGCCGCGCACCAGCTGCCACAGCTCGTCGGGGGTGTTGATGCCGCCGGGGAACCGGCAGGCCATGGCGACGATCGCGACGGGTTCCGCGTCCCCGCCGGCGTGGGCGGTGGCGAACGGGCCGTCCGCCTGTTCGTCGGGTCCGCCCGACGCCAGTTCGTGGAGGTGGCGGGCGACGGCCGCGCTGGTGGGGTGGTCGAAGACGAGGGAGGCCGGCAGGTCCAGCCCGGTGGCCTCGCGCAGCCGGTTGCGCAGTTCGACGGCGGTCACGGAGTTCACGCCGAGTTCCCGGAACGCCCGGTCGGGTGTGACGTCCTCGGCGGAGGTGTGGCCGAGGACGGCCGCCACGTGGGTACGGACCAGCCGCAGCAGTTCGCGGCGCCGCTCCTCGGCGTTCTTCCCGCGCAGGCCGGCCGCGAGGGCTCCGGGGGTGTCGCGGACGTCCTCGGCGGCCCGCCGTTCGGCTGCGCGCAGCGCCCGTACGGCGGGCAGCTCGTCGAGGAGGGTGCCGGGGCGGGCGGCGGTGTAAGCGGGCGCGAAGCGTTCCCAGTCGACGTCGGCGACGACGATGCCGCTCTCGCGGCGCGCGACGAGCGTGCCGAGTGCGTCGAGGGCCCGCTCGGGCTCCAGGAGGGCCAGGCCCGCGCGGAGCAGCCGCTCGGCGGCGGGCCCGGTGAGGGCGTCCCGCCACGGGGTCCAGGCCACCGAGACGGCGGGGAGCCCGCGGTGGCGGCGCTGTTCGGCAAGGGCGTCGAGGTAGGCGGTGCCGGCCGCGTAGCCGCCCTGCCCGGCGCCGCCCCACACGCCGGCGACGGAGGAGAACAGGACGAGGGTGTCCGGCGCGGCACCGTCGGGGAGCGTGCCGAGCAGGGCGTCGAGACGGCCCGCGAGGCCGCTCTTGGCGGTGACGGCCGCCGCGAAGCCCTCCAGGGTCGTGTCCCCGAGGGCGGTGAGCGCGGCGGCCGGCGGGGCGACGTACACGGCGGATGGCGTGTACCGGGCGAGGAGGGAGCGCAGCGCGGCGTCGTCGGCGAGGTCGCACGCGGCGAGGGTGGTGCGGTCGGCGAGGTCGGCGAAGTCCTCGCCGGAGGGGTCGGGCAGGGTCGCGGCGGGTCCGGCGAGGACGACGTGACCGGCGCCGTCGGCGAGCAGCCGGCGGGCGAGGACTCCGGCTACGGGAGCGGTGTCGCCGACGAGCAGGACGGTGCCGTTCCCGGCAGGGGCTTGCGGGGTACGGCCGGGGGTGGCCGGGAGGGCGGCCGGGAGGAGCCGGCGCCCGTAGGTGCCGGACCCGCGTACGGCGACCTGGTCCTCCGCTCCCGGCGCGGCGAGGAAGGCGGCCAGCCGCCGGAAGGAGCGGTCGTCGGGCTCGGCGGGCAGGTCGACGAGACCGCCCCACTGGGAGGGCAGTTCCAGCGCGGCGACCCGCCCCAGACCCCAGGTCTGGGCCTGTACGGGCGAGGGGGACTCGGCGGGCGACACGGCGACCGCGCCGGTGGTCGCGGCCCACAGCCGGGCCTCGGTCCCGGCGTCCGCGGCGGCCTGCGCCAGGGTGAGGGTGGCGGTGAGGCCGAGGGGGACGCCCGGGTGGTCGGGGTGCTCGCCGGGCGTGAGGGAGAGCAGCGACAGGACACCGGTGAGCGGCTGGGCGCCGGGGCGGCCGGCGGCCTCGGCGAGGTGGGCCCGCAGGAGGGAGCGGTCGGCGTGGACGGGATCGATGGCGAGGGTCTCGACGGCCGCCCCGAGGCCGGTGAGGGCCTGCCGGGCGGATTCCGCGTCGGCGCGGCCGGCCGGGGAGTCGGGCAGGACGAGCAGCCAGCGACCGTGCAGCCGGGCGGCGGTGTCGTCGCCGCGCAGGCTGTGCCAGCCGACGCGGTAGCCGAGGGGCTCCGGCCCGTCGGCGCCGGCACGGGCCTGGGCGGGGGCGGCGGGCAGCCAGTGGTGGGTGCGCTGGAAGGCGTAGGTGGGCAGCTCGACGCGGCGGGCGCCGGTGCCCTCGAAGAGCCGGGCCCAGTCGATGTCGGTGCCGCGCACGAAGAGCTCGGCGGCACAGGTCAGGAACCGCTGGAGTCCGCCTTCGTCACGGCGGAGCGAACCGGTGGTGGTGACGGCGTGGGCGCCGAGGGCCTCGGCGGTCTCCTGGATGCCCATGGTGAGGACGGGGTGCGCGCTGGACTCGACGAAGGTGGCGAAGCCGTTGTCCAGGAGGACCTTGACGGTCTCCTCGAAACGGACGGGGTGACGCAGGTTGCGGTACCAGTACCCGGCATCGAGACCGGTGGTGTCGACCGACCC
>NZ_JBVIKC010000037.1:0-85183 GCF_055581065.1 Streptomyces sp. NPDC031479 | reverse complement strand
GCCGTTCGACGACGGGGCCCGCGTCACCTACTGGATCACCGCTTCCGGCCTCGCCCTGCGTTTCATCATGTCGTCCTGACCAACCCCGACCAGAAGGAAAGGGACAGCACCAGCTGTCCGACCACACCACGCTGCGCCTGGGCGGCCCCGCGCCGCTCAGGCTCAGCCACACCCACGAAGCCGGCCGGCCAGACCTCGCCCGCACCGCCGCCGCGCACTCCGAGCAGCCGTTCACGCTCGGCGGAGGCAGCAACACCCTCGCCGGCCCCCAACGTAGGCCTTCTGGTGTGCTTCGGCGTCTGCCTCGGCATGCCTCAGGCGCGGGGTGCGGGACTACTTGCCGGGGCGTCCGAGCTGGTGGACGGTCCAGCCGGCCGTGCGCCAGGGCTCCGGGTCAAGGGTGGTGCGGCAGTCGACGAGGAGCGGGCTGGCCGCGCGGACTGCCAGGTGCTGAGGGTCCGCCTGGCCGTATTCGGGCCATTCGGTGGCCAGGACGACGAGGTCGGCTCCGTCGACGGATGCGGGCAGGTCGTCGGTGTAGTCCAGTTCCGGGTTGCGGGTCATGGCGGTGGCCACGGCCTGCGGGTCGTGGACGGTGACGGTGGCGCCGGCTTGCTGGAGGGTGTGGGCGAGCGCGAGCGCCGGACTTTCCCTCACGTCGTTGGTGCCGGGCTTGAACGCGGCGCCCCATACGGTGATCCGGGCGTTCTTGACGGAGCGGTCGCCCAGGGCGTCGCGGACGAGGCCCATGGCGACGGCGGTGCGGGACTCGTTGATTTCCTCGGCGGCGCGCAGCAGGGTCGCTGCCTTGTCGGCGCCGAGCCGGCGGGCGGAGGCGGTGAAGGCGCGGACGTCCTTGGGCAGGCAGCCGCCGCCGTAGCCGATGCCTGGCCGCATGCCGCCGCTGCCGATCCGGGGGTCGATGCCGAGGATCTCCACGATCTGGGAGACATCGGCGCCCGCGGCGTCGCACATGTCGGCGACGGCGTTGATGTAGCTGATCTTCAGGCCGAGGAAGGTGTTGGCGGCGCCCTTGGCGAGTTCGGCGGTGGCCGGGTCGGTGACGAACAGGGGGACCCCGGCGTCCAGGATCGGGGCGTAGACGGCGCGGACCGCCTTCTCGGCTACGGTGGTGGTGAGGCCGACGATGAGCCGGTCGGGCCGCAGGGTGTCCTCGACCGCGTGTCCCTCGCGGAGGAACTCCGGATTCCAGGCCACCTCCACCGCGGTGCGAGCGGGGGCGAGGCGCTGGGCGAGGGCGGTGACCTGGACGGTGGTGCCGACGGTGACCGTGCTCTTGCCGACGATCGTGCACGGCCGGGTCAGGTGCGGGGCGAGTTGGCGGACCGCCCCGAAGACCTGCCCGGTGTCGTACGAGCGGCCGTCCGCGTCGATCGGCGTGCCGACGCCGATGAAGTGCAGTTCGGCGAACTCGGCGGCCTCGCGGATGTCGGTGGTGAACCGCAGGCGTCCGCTCGCGGTGTGCCGGGCGAGGAGCTCGGGCAGGCCCGTCTCGTAGATGGGGCACTGGCCGGAGTTGAGCCCGTCGACCTTGGCCTGGTCGACGTCCACCCCGATGACTTCGTGACCCAGTTCGGCCATCGCCGCCGCGTGCGGGATGCCGAGGTGTCCGCAGCCGATGACTGAAATGCGCATTCCTTGACTCTCATCCTGGGAGGGGCCCGCGTGGCGGGGCCGGGGAACGACCCCAGAGGCTACCGCCGTTCTCCGGCCCCGTATTTCACGCGCTGGCCGAGTTGAGGTTCAGCAGCCGCTCCGGCTCGCCGATCGCGACGGCGGCCGTCTGCCGTACCACGACGTCACCGCTCTGCGGGGCTTCCGGTGGATACGCGAACCAGGTGCCGTCCGGACGGGGGAATCCCTCCGGGTCGACGATGAACACCTTGAGGCCGGCCGCGCGGGCCCGCTTGGCCACCCACCGCCGGTCGGCGTGCAGCCCGAGCACGACCAGCGCCTTCGCGTCGGGGTGGAAAGTGGCCGGCGGGATCCGCTGGTCGTAGCGGCGCACGGCGCATGAACTCCTCCTGGAACCCGGCGCGGGCGCCGAGCGCATCGAAGCTGTTCGTGATGAACGGGCCGACCGTGTGCCCGGCCCCCTCCAGGCGCCTGAGCGCATGCAAGGCCTCCGTGACCTCGGCGTTGAAGCACGCCCGGTACATCTCCGACAGCTCGCCGACCTTGTCCACGGTGCCGAGGAACATCTCCGCGAGCAGCGGGTCCCGGCCCGGTGCGAGGACGAACGTGAAGCCCTTGCGCAGCTGCTCGGGCCGGTGTGCCACAGCCCGGTCAGGAGATCGTCGTGGATGACCAGGACGCCCCGCTCCCGGCAGATCTGCGACACCCGCCGCAGGTATCCGGCCGAGGGGCACGAAGGCGCCGCCAGTGGTCCCGTTGATCGGCTCGATCAGGACTGCGGCGACGTTCTCCGCACCCCTGCCGTCGATGGCCCGTGCCACCTCCTCAGCACACGGGGCGCCGCACCCGTGCCCTTCGTGGGGCGTGGCCGTGCGTTGGCGGGTAGGGCGCGGGAGAGGCCGGGCCCAGGTCGTAGCGGTCCTCGGGACGGATTGCGGATCTGGTTGCCCGCGACCACGAGGGTGAACATGCTGTTGCCGTGGTAGCTCAGGTTGGAGGTGAGGAAGTCCCCGCGCCGCTTCCCGCCGCGGACCCCGCGCGATGTTCCGCGCCGCCCACCGCGACCTCCACGCCGAGCGTCCCGCACGTGGTCAGCGCGACGGAGTCCTCCGATGGCTTCTGAACTGGACCTTCGTGTTGCGTAGGTGTTCGCGACGCGCTCCATGAACCCTCTTCTGGCTCAGCCACCGTCCGACCGGCTTGTCGAGTGCGCTCGCGTGCCGCGGTGCGGTGGTCCGCGGGTGCGGAGGACTGTGAGGTCGACCCGGCGGCCGGGCCGGTGCAGCCTTGAGCGCGACGAGGTACTCGCGGCCGCGCATGACGAAGGTGGCCACGCCCGCCCGGTTCGCTTTGAAGGGTGCCTCGTGCGGGAGTGCGTACACCTTGGCGTACTCCTCGCCGGCGTCGAAGCCCTGCACGACGACGCCCAGACGGATCTCCTCGCCGGCCCGCTCGTTCACGCGGCGGTTGCGGATGCGGTCGGAGGTACCGCGTTTGAGCCTTGGAAATGGATCGGTCTCCGTGTACACGGTCCGGCCCGGCGGCCCGGGCCGGTTCCTTGTCCGAACGGCTGCGCGGTCCTTCCGTACTTGAGAGGATCCGTCCGGGGAAGCCGTCTCGATTCGCATCTGGAGGGACACATGCACCGCGCGCGTGCGTCATCGGTAGTGCCCGCCACCTTCGTGGCCGTGCTTCTGGCCGTCTCGGGATGTTCAGGAGGTGGCGAGCCCGCCGCCAAGGCCCCGGCTCCTTCGCCCTCCGGGCTCGTGCACTACGCGCCCGCCACAGGCTCCGCCGCTCCGGCCGCGAGCGCGTTGCCCACCGCGCCCAAGGAGTGTGTGAAGACCGCCGGAATGAGCGTCGAACAGCTGACCGGCTATCTGAAGGAACTCCGCAGCGCCAGCGGGGACTACCAGACCAAGGGTCTGATGTTGGACTCCTCCGGCCTGAACTTCACTCCGGAGGACATCAAGCGCCCGTGCGAGTCGGTCCCGGTGAAGCTCGCCCACTACTGGGTCGACTTGAAGAAGACGCACGAGGCCAACGTCGTCAGTGGGGCCCGCTACGAATATTCGTACACCCTGGTCGGCATCGCCTCCCATGCGGTCGGCCCGCAGGACGGCCGGGTGCCCGACACCGCGCCGCCGGGGCCCTCGGTCTGTCGTGGCACGCTCTCGGTGAGCTACCTCGGCGAAGACCTCCCCTTGAAGGCCCTGCCGTACGACCTGAAGCTGGTCGACACCACCGCCCCCGGCCCGGTCACGGTGCAGGGCGACGGGGTGCTGTCCGCGATCTATGTTTCACCCCCGCACCCCGATTCGTGCTGACGCCGAACCCGTCTCCCACCGGCGGGCTTCGAGACCCTCGGCGAGCCGGCGGCTGCCCACAAGCGAGGGGTTGGATCTCGGCGAGGAGCATGCGCAGGGTGAGGCTGTGTTTCTCGGGTGGGAGAGCGTTCATGGCGGTGGTGGCGTGGGCGATGCAGCCGACGCGGTCGCCGGAGCGGGCGAGCATCAGCCCCTGGTGGAGCTTGAAGTGCCTGGCGAAGCGGGGCAGGCTCGGGGGGAGTACGGCCAGCGCCTGGTCCTGTGCGTCGGCCGCGGCCTTCTCGTCGCCGAGTCGGGCCAGGAGCAGGGAGCGGAAGACGTTGAGCCGCCACCAGGGGACAGCGTAGTCGGAGGTCTGCTGGTCTTCCCGCGTTCCCACCGGGCCACGTACTCCCGCGTCATTGTGGTCGCGTGCCGGGTGTTGATCTCGTCGGCCGGACGGCCCTGCGACCAACCGTGCGCGGTGCGCAGCTCCCGGATCAACTCCCCGGTGTCCATATCCCCATCTTGCCCCCGCCATTGCCCCTCCCCGGGGCCTTTCGGCAGGCCGAGGTACGGGTACCGGCCAGCATGCGAAGGGGCACTCCCGTGACCGAGACGACCGACCACACCCACGCCCCGTCCTGGTGGTGCGTCTCGTGGACGCGGCGGGTGACTTAGTCAGCGAGTTGCGGGTTCTGGCACAGATCTTGGGGAGTCGTCGCGGAGGGCTACGGTGCCGTTCGATTGCGAGGGCCGCCGTGAAACCCGGCTGCCTGAGTCGAACGCTCGCCGCGTAGCCTCCGTGCATGAGCGTTGATCCGTTGATCTGTTGATCTCTTGATCTTCTTGATGCGTCCGGGTGCTCCGACCACGGCCCAGCCGACGGCCGGGCTGCTGAGAACCACATCGAGGGCGGGATCCACTGCACGAACCGCGCCCGCCGCATGCACGTCCCGGCCCGCACCTGACCCAACCTCGCCAACACGGCGAGGACCGCCCCCCTCCGCACCCCGGTGCCGGGGGCCCTTGCCACCTCATGCCCCCGGCCTCGACGGCCGGGGCCCGACCCGGGCCCGCGGACGAGCCACGATAGCCCTCGCAAGAGGTCGTGGACAGTGCGCTGCTGATGTCGGAGCACGGGCCCCGGGGCTCCGGTGACCCGGTGCGACTACGAACCCGCCGAAGGGGACGGCGGGGACGGAGGGCGAGGGGACGGTGGGCACGTCGGCCGGTTCGTGTGGCGGGGTGGCGTCTCGTAGCCTCAGGCGAGCGGATCTGCAAACAGCGGTGGAACACCGCGTGGATGGCACCGGCCATGCGGCACCTGCCCGCCCTCGAAGCCGACCTCCCCCCGGACCGGATCACCCGGGAGGAGTGAGAACGAGAAAGACGCGTCAGTCCTTCAGCAGCTTGTCGCGCACGGGGATCCAGTCCAGAGCTGAGCGGATGCCTTCCTCGATGGACAGCTTCGGCGTCCACCCCAGCAGCTCGGCAGCCCGGTCGCTCTTGGTGTAGCCACCGGCCACGTCACCCGGGCGCGGGTCGGCGTCGATGGTGGTCAGGGGTGTGCTGACAACGCGGTTGAAGGCGTCGCACAGCTCCCGGACCGTGGTGCCGGAGCCCGTGCCGAGGTTGATCGCGATCGAGCGCTTCGACTCTGTGAGGATGGAGTCGAAGCGCTCGATCGCTGCGATGTGCGCTGCGGCGAGGTCCCAGACGTGCACGTAGTCCCGGATGCCGCTGCCGTCGCGCGTCGGGTAGTTCGTTCCCGTGATGGGGAACGGGCGACCTTCCTGGTGTGCCTGGATGAGCACCCCCAGTGCGTGGCTTGGCCGCCTGAGCTGAAGGCCGGTGCGCAGTTGGGGGTCGGCTCCGACCGGGTTGAAGTATCGCAGCGACAGCACCCGCGGCCCGGCCACGGAGATGTCGGCGAACATGGCTTCGCAGTGCGCCTTGGTCCGTGCGTAGGGGCTCTGCGGCGCCAGCGGCGAGTCCTCGTTGACCGGTGAGCCGTCCTCGGCCTGGTAGATGGAAGCCGAGGAGCTGAAGACGATCCGGTCGCACCGGTTGCGGTGGAGGTGGCCGACGAAGGCGAGGCTCTTGCTGACGTTCGCCTCGTAGTAGCCGATCGGGTCCGCTACGGACTCCGGTACGACGATCAGCGCCGCGCAGTGCACCACGGCGCAGATGTCCGGGTGCTCCGAGAAGATCCGGTCGATCAGCGCACCGTCCGCGATGTCGCCCTCATAGAAGGTGCGGCCCTCGGTGAACTCGCGGCGGCCCCGGACGAGGTTGTCGAGGATCACGGGCGTGATGCCAGCGTCTAGGCAGGCCGACGCGATGGTGCTGCCGATGTAGCCGGCTCCACCGGCGATGAGGACGGTTGTCACGATGATCTCTTCCCGGTTGTTCAAGCCCCAGTAGGCAACCGGCACCCAGGCTAGCGGAGAAGCATGAGGGTCACCGCGGGTCACTCTCCGGTCCCTCCGGACCGACGGCTGGATGCCCCGAAGTTCGATGCGAGCGACGGTGTACCGGGAAAGGGGGGACTGCGGACGGATCAGGACGACAGCGTCTTGGTCATGGACCGGTACACGGGTGCGCCGTCCCAGGGCTGGGTGAGGCCCACGAGTTGGTAGCCAAGGCGTGCGTACCAGGCGGCGGCCGGCGCTTCGGGCCGGACGGCGAGGGCGACCCGCTCGGCCCCCTTCGCCTCGCGCAGCAGGGCGGCGTGCTGGGTCCTGCCGACACCTGTGCCGCGCAGGTGGGCGAGGACGGCGAGTTCCATCACGACGAAGGTGCGGTGCCCGTCTTAGCGGGTGAATCCGTCAGGCAGGACGGTCCCGTCGGTGAATCCCTCCCACCACCTGGTACCCGAAGGGAGCGGCAGGCCGTACGCGAACCCGATGAACCCGACGAACCCTACGCCTCGTAGAGGGGGCGAGGTCGTCCAGCTCGCGCCCGGCGGCGGCAGGGTCGGTGACGGTGGCGTATGGCACGGGACTCCTCATCCGGGTGGGGCGAACGCGGTCGAGTTCGCGGCGGGCGGCGGCCCGTCCTTCCCGTGCCTGCCGACGGCCCACGAGGCTGTCGGAGGCCGAGCAGCTCCAGCTCAAGACCGTTCTGGCCCACTGTCCCGAGCTCGACGCCCTGACCCGGCACGTCCGCTCCTTCGCCGTCATGCTCACCGAACGGCACGGAAGCGCGCCCTGCTCAGTAGATGACACCACGCACGACGCTCTCGTGGCGCCGCTATAGCCTCGGCCTGTGACCAACCGTGTGAGCTGGACAAACCACCCTCAACCCGACGGGCTGCCCCACTATCAGGAGCTCCTGGAGGGTACAGACTGGGCATCGCTCGCCACCCCCTACGGGACGGCCGAATCCCTGCCGGCCGCCCTGGCACGTCTGCTCGACCCCGACCCGGCCGTCAGGACAGCCGCCGTCAAGGACGTGAGCAATGAGGTGGACCACCAGAACACCGTCTACGAAGCCACCGTGCCGGTAGCTCTGTACTTCGCAGCCATCCTCAACCATCCGGCCACCGAAGTGGGCGACCTCGACCACGACGCTGACGTGCCGTCACACCATCCCACCCGCGCGTTGCTACTGAACCGGCTCGGCGGCACCGCCTACGACGCCGATGATGAGCACATCGCCATGGGCGAGTGCCATTTCGGCGAAGGCTTTCTCGAAGCATGCCCGGACATGCGCGCCTTTCGGAACATGCGCCCGGCCATCTACTCCGCAGTTCAGCCGTTCCTCGGCCATGAGAATGCGAAAGTGCGCGACGAGGCCCTCGTCGCAGCCATCCCCCTCACAGAGGACCCCAGGTTCACTACACACCGGGCCGAGCTGGTCGGACATGCCCGTCACCTGCTGACCGCCAGCACCAACCGCTACCATCGCGACTGCGCCCTGAATGCGCTCAACGCCTGGGGTCACGACACCGGTGACCTGGAAAACGCGAACGACATCGCCTCCCGTGAATTGCAAGCGCGTCTGGCCGATTTTGACTACTGGTTGGCAAACTACGGGACAGGCAGCGGCACCGAAGATCCGCCGTTCTGACACGCGGACTCGCAGCGCCCTACTCGTCAGCTGTCACTCAGCGCGGTGGAACCCAAAAATTGAGCCAGAACCCGAAGTGGTGAACATCTGCTGTCGGTTCTCGGGTTCGGGCTCAGGTTCTGTGGACAGGCGGCACTGAGCCACGGATCGGCAAGTGGGGGGCGGCCACGGACGGGCGCGGCTCAGGAGGACATGGGTCTGGAACCGGGGCCCGGCTCGGGTGGGGGCTGCCTCAGCCAGGAGCGACCTGATATGAGTTGATCATGAATGCTGAAACCCTTGACCCGATGCACCGCCTGCTCGCAGAGCGGGCTTGCGAGCGGCTGGTCGTCGAGTTCGTCCACCGGCTCGACCTCGGGGACCCAGCCTCGGTGGCGGACCTCTTCACGCAGGACGGCAGCTGGGAATGGCCCGCCGGCGACCGCCGCATTGAGGGTCACGACGCCCTGCGCATCTACTTCGGCAACCGGCCCTCAGACCGACTGTCACGCCGTATATGCAGCAACATCCTGGTTACCGTGACCTCTGCGGACACCGCCGCCGCCACCACCTACTTCACCACGTACCGTGTCGACGGCTACAGCGAGGGCCTCGTACCGCCGCGGCCCCCGGTGCAGGTGGGGCACTACGAAGACACGTTCCGCAAGGTGGACGACACCTGGCTGCTCACCACGCGGACCCTCTTCCTCTCCTTCGCCGGTCCCACGGAACGCCTCGACGGGCCCGGCCGGTCATGAGAGCGCCTCCCAGCCGACCGGCCGCCGAGGGTCCGCTGCCGCAGGTAGTGACATTCCAACCGTTCGGTCATGTGATGAGCCACGGCTACGGAGACATCGCGCCGAGCGTAGCCGCGTCCGAAACGTAGGCGGAAGCCCTCATCTCCAGATCCGTCGATCGCGCCGATGAAGGTCCGCAGTGTCATGCCTCTGTGGTTCGTTCCGGCATGGTCGAGGCAAGGCCACGCCTGCTGCCGACCGAGTCGTGGTCCACTGTTTCTCTCGTCTCAGCAGGCCATTGGCGCTGGCGGCCGGCGAACGTCGATATGTCTCCTCGGCGCCGACCAGGGCGACGGGGCCGCCGCCCTTCCGCCGAGCCGGTCATCGGCCCTGCCGGCCCCGACCCGGTTCGCTGGTTGTGGCCGTGGCCGCGACGGCGTCGATCTCGGGCGGGCGTTGGCGGGCGAGAGCGGTGGCGGTCAGGGCGGTGACCGCCATCGCGGCGATGCCGATCAGCGCTGCGGTGGTGTAGGCGTGGTCGTTCGGGAAGAGATGACCGGTGTCGGTGCCGGTGGCCAGCACCAGGCCGCCTGTCGCGCTGCCCAGGGAGTACCCCACGCTGCGGACGACGTAGTTGAAGCTCATCGCGCTCGACGTCTCGCTCTTGGGCGTGACGGCCAGGATGACGCCGGGCATGGCCGCTGAGAAGCCGCCCACGCCGAAGCCCAGCACACCCATCGCGACGAGCAGTTCGGCCAGGTTCGACCGGGCCGCGGCGAAGAGGACGAACCCGCCGCCGACGATGACGGCGCTGCCGGCCAGGAGTACGGGTGCGTCGATCAGCGTCCGGACCCGGGGCGTGAGTCTGCCGGCGACGAACCCCAGCACCGAGAACGGGACGAGGACCAGCCCGGCGACGAAGGTGGTCAGCCCGAAGCCGTAGCCGGCGCCGTGTGGCGTCTGGGCGTACCGCGTGATGAGCGTGAGCAGGAGGTACATGCCGCTCCCGCCGACGAACATGGCGATGTTCGCGCCGGCGACCGCCGGGTGCCGCACCGCCCGGACATCGACCAGGGGCGCCTTGCTGCGCAGCTCGGAGGCGGTCCAGACGCACAGCAGGAGCACGGCGGCGACGGCGAGGATCACCGCCACGGCGAGGTGACGGCTCCACAGGCTCCGCTGGCCGGCCAGGAACAGGACGAGGAACAGCCCGCCCGCCAGGACGAGCGCCCCCGGAACGTTCACGTGAGCGGAGCGGCCTTCGGGAGCCGCGGGTATGGAGCGCCACGCGGTCAGGAAGGCGACAGCGGTGACGAGCAGACCGAATCCGTAGGCGGCCCGTACGCCGCCGATCTCGGCGAGCAGTGCGGTGAGCGGGTAGCCGACGCCGGCGCCGATGATCGAGACCACCGAGATCAGGGCGATCGTCGCCGTGCTGCGCTCCTCGGGAAGATGGTCCCGGGCCACGCCCATCATCAGCGCCGTCAGCCCGAGCCCGACGCCTTGGGCCGCCCTGCCGATGAGCAGCCCCGCGAACGGCAGCGGCAGCACGGTCAGCGCACTGCCGACGACGACGATCGCCAGCGTGGCGAGGATCGTGGCCCGTCGGTGCGGGCCGGCTCCGAGCCGGCCGAGGACGGGCGTGGCGACGGCGCCGCTCAGCAGTGCGACGGTCAGCGTCCACTGCGCGCTGTCGAGCGACACGTGGAACGTGGTCGCCACACTGGTGATGAGCGGCGTCCCGAGGCTGGCGACCGCCGCCACGACCAGGGCGATGAACATCAGGGCGGGGCCCAGCAGCCGCGCCTCGGAGCCCTCCGGGGTGCGTCCCGTCACCGCTTCGGCCCTTCGCGGTCCTGGCTTTCGAGCTCTGCCAGGTGCGCCAGGGCCGGAAGCGCCGCCACCAGGGCCTCGACCTCGTCGGCGGCGAGTTCGTCGACCAGCCGCGCGAACGCATCGACGCCCGCCCGGCGCCGCGTCTGAACGTACGACGCGCCGGCCTCGGTCAGGCACACCAGCGTGACCCGCTTGTCGGACGCGTCGCCCCGCCGCTCGACCAGTCCGGATTCCTCCATCACCCGGACCAGCACGGTCATCGCGGGCTGGGTGACACCCTCGGTCACGGCCAGATCGGTGATGCGTCGCGGGCCGGTCCTGTGCAGGGTGGCCAGGGTGGCGGCGGACGTGATGCTCATATCGCGCGGAAGGCGTCGCACAGCCCTGGTGGCCAGCCCGTAGAGGGCCGACCCGATCGCAGTGGATGCGCCACGAGGGGCGTCTTGACGGCTCATGCATGAAGCATACAATTTTTATATGAATGCTTTATGTATCTCTCGCCCCGAACGCCGTGCCCCGGCCCCGCACCCGGCGCACCAGACGGCGGTCGCCGTCGGCGTCATGGCGGACGCCGTGCGCCGCGCCCTGGCCGAAGACCGAGCCGAAGACGACATCACCACCCGCTGGGCGGTGCCGGACGGCACCCGAGCCCATGCGCGCGTCGTCGCCGCCGACGGCGCCGGCGGCTGGCGGACACCCGGCGAGGTTCGGATGAGGCCGTGTCTCCTCCTGCGTGGACGGGCTGGAATGCCCGCCATCGCCGACCCCGTCGACCGGGAGGCCTTCGTATCCGTCTCCGGCACGTTCCCCCGTCGCCGGGATCAAGCAATCTGAAGGTCAATTCGAAGCCGGACATGTCCGGCCGAATATCCGACCCTGAGAGGCTGGCTGCCTACGACAAGCTGGCCGTTGCGGCCAGGCCCGGTTATCGGCGGACGCCGTTCGCGGTTGTCGGTTCGTTGAGCGGCAAAGGGGGGCCGATGTCCTGGCCGGATGTCACGGTGGTCGATGCGTGCGTGCGGCGCGACGGCCGGGGCGGCAGCCCCACGGCCGTCACCGACGACGACCCGGCGGCGACGGGCGCGGACCGGCGTGCGGTCGCCGCTGCGGCCGGCACCTCGCACGCCGCGTTCCTCGGCCCGGAGCGGACGCCCGACGGCGGCCGGCCGGTCCGGTTCTTCACCGCCACCGCCGAACTGTCCGGCTGCGGCCACGGCACCGTTGCCGCGCAGGCCGTCCGGTTGACCCGCACCGCCCTGGACGAGCTGAACGACCGCCAGCACACCGGCGGGCGCACGTTCGACACCGTCGCGATCCGCCGACCCACCGGCATCGAGGTGTGGTTCGACCAGGGCCTCGTCGCGCTGCGTCACCCGGCACCGGACGAGCGCGCCGCGGTCGTCGCCGCGCTCGGGCTCACCGCGGACGACCTGCATCCGACCGACGCGCCACGGATCGCCGCGCCCGGCGCACCACGCATGCTGGTACCGGTCCACGACCGGTCGGCGCTGCTCCGAGTCTGCCCACACCTCGGCAGGCTGGCGGCGGCGTGCCGGCGGTACGGGCTCCTCGGCTGTTTCGTGTACGTACCGCCGGTGGGCGACCGACCGGGTGCGGCGCGGATGTTCGCGCCGGCGATCGGTGTCGACGAGGACGTCGCCAACGCCAACAGCACCGGCTGCCTGGCCGCCCACCTGCTCGACACGACAGGGGCGCAGACGGTCGCGATCGAGGTGGAGCAGGGCGACGCCCTCGGGCGACCGGCCAGCGTGCTCGCTTCGGCCCGACGCGGGCCGGCGGGCATCACGACCCGGGTCGGCGGGTTGGCGGTGGTCCGCGACGGGCACTGAGGCGACGTTGGGTATAAAACTGCCGGACGTCGGTTACACAGGGGTCTCCGACCGCGATCGCGGTGGCCTCTTCGGCGTCGAAGTGGGGAGGCGGGCGCCGGAGGCGAGGCGGTAGCCGCCCACGTGGCCGGTGGTGCACTCGACCTGGCAGCCGAGTTCGCGCAGCTGGTCGATGCCGTGGCGCACGGTGCGGCCGGTGGCTCCGAGCCGGTCGGCGAGGTCGGCGCCGGGCCACTCGTGGCACCGTCCCGTCCCGCCCATGTGAGCGGTGCGAGACGGATCATCCGGCGTCGGGGAGAGTCATCGTGCCCGACGGGCTCCCAGTGCCCCAGTGCCCCAGCGCGCCAAACGGCCAGGCGCGCACCCCTGCGGACGGCTGCTTCAGCCCGTGCCGGACGGGAGGAGGCGCGCGGTGACGCGGCCCGCCCCGCTTCAGGCGCATCAGCCCGGTCCGGGGAAGGGATGGCCGCAGGGCCTTTGGCACTGAGGCGGAACGACCGGGCCGGGCCGCGGCGGCGTCAGCTGCGGATGTCCTTGAGCTGCCGGTTCATCCGGGCGAGGAAGTCCACGACGGTGTGCAGCTGTTCGGGGGTGAAGTGGCTGCGCGCTTCGTCGGTGGCCGTGGCCAGCGGGCGGAAGTACTCCCGAGCCACCCGGTGGCCTGCCTCGGCGTAGTGAAGGTGGACGACGCGCCGGTCGTCGGCGGCCCGCACCCGCCGGATGTGCCCGGCGGCCTCCAGACGGTCCAGGCACGCGCTGGTGGCGCCGCTGGTGAGGTTCATGTGCCGTGCCAGCCTGCCGGGGGTCATGGGGCCGGCGCTCTGGCCGGGTGGGGTGTTCTCGGCGTCCAGGATGGCGATCAGGGCCTGGACGTCGGTCAGGTGGAGTCCGTGAGCCTGGGCGAATTCCTGGGCGATGCGGTTGAACTCGGCGTTCATCCGGCGCAGAAGCAGAGCGAAGGAGTGCATCCCGATCGGGTCGTCCGGGGGAAGTGAAGGCGAGGAGGCGGCGGGGCGGGTCATGGATCCATCATAAGATCTCTCGATGATTGAGATACTTTATGGTTGAACTATTTGTCTCGTACCGAGGAACGACATGAGGAACACACCGCGCTGGGCCCGCTGGCTCGTCCCGGCCGTACTCGTGCTGGCCTGGCTCGCCGTCGGCGGGGGCACCGGCCCCTACGCCGGGCGGCTGGGCGAGGTCTCCAGCAACGACCGGGCCGCATTCCTGCCGCGCAGCGCCGAATCCACCGGCGTCCTTGATGAGCAACGGGCGTTCACGCAGTCCGAAACGGTGCCGGCCATCGTGGTGTGGACCAGCTCCGACGGCCCGCTGACGCAGGTCCAGCTGGAGGCGGCCACCACAGCAGTCGCCGGGCTGGGCAGACTTCCCGGAGTCGCGGGCGCCCCCTCGCCCGTCCTGCGCTCCCAGGACGGGCAGGCGCTGCAGGCGGTGGTGCCGCTCGCCCCCGACCTGGGAGACAAGACCCCCCAGGTCCTTGCCGACATCGCAAAGAGCGCCGAGGGCGTGCCCGGCACCACCACTCGGATCGCAGGGCCGGCGGCCACCCAGGCCGATCTCGCGGACGCCTTCGCCGGCATCGACGGGATCCTGCTCGGCGTCGCTCTCGCCGCGGTGCTGCTGATCCTGCTCCTGGTCTACCGCAGCGTCCTGCTGCCCTTCGTGATCATCATCGGCGCGGTGTTCGCCCTCGGTCTCGCCTGCGCGATCGTCTACGTCCTCGCCGACCGCGGCACCGTGCGCGTCGACGGCCAGGTCCAGGGAATCCTTTCCATCCTGGTGATCGGAGCCGCGACCGACTACGCACTCCTCCTCGCGGCCCGCTTCCGTGAAGAACTCGCCACCCGTGGCGACCGTGCCGCCGCCGCCCTGGTCGCCCTGCGCCGCTCGGCGGGAGCCATCACCGCGAGCGCGGCCACCGTCGCCCTGGGCCTGCTCGCGCTGCTCGCCGGCGACCTGACCAACAACCGGGCCCTCGGGCCGGTCGGGGCGATCGGCATCGTCTGCGCCGTCCTGGTCACCTTGACCTTCCTGCCCGCCGTCCTCGCCTTGCTGGGCCGCGCGGCCTACTGGCCGGCCACCCCCAAACCGGCCGACGCCACCACCGAGGGCCACCGCCTGTGGAAGCGCGTCGCCGCCCTGATCGACCGAGCCCCACGGCGCGTGTGGGCCGCAACCACCGTGGCACTCCTGGCTCTCGCCGCGTTCGCCCCCTCCCTGTCCTCCACCGGCGTCCCCCTCGACGAGATCTTCGTCAACGACGCGCCCTCGGTCCAGGCACAGCAGACCCTCGGCCGTCACTTCCCCGGCGGATCCGGAAACCCCACCGTGATCATCGCCAACGTCTCCCACGCCGACGAGGTGGCCACCGCGGCGAAGACCGCCAGGGGAGTCGCCGCCGTGAACGTCGTGACCGCTTCGGGCCGGCCCGGATCAGGCGAACCCCTGGTCAGAGACGGCCGGGTGCGCATCGACGTCACCCTCAAGGCCGCAGCCGACAGCGACGGCGCCAAGGACACCGTCGCCCGCCTCCGCGAACAGGTACACGCTGTCGCCGGCGCAGACGCGCTCGTCGGCGGATACACCGCCCAGCAATACGACACCCAGCAGACCGCCGTCCGGGACCGCACCGTCATCGTGCCGATCGTCCTCGCGATCATTCTGTTCATCCTGGTGCTGCTGCTGCGCTCCCTGCTGGTACCGCTGCTGCTGGTGGTGACCGTTGCCCTGAACTTCGCGGCCACGCTGGGAGTGTCGGCACTGGTCTTCACCCATCTGCTCGGCTTCAGCGGCACGGACGCCTCCGTCCCCCTCTACGGGTTCGTCTTCCTCGTCGCCCTCGGGGTGGACTACAACATCTTCCTGATGTCACGGGTGAGAGAGGAGGCCCTCCTGCACGGCACCCGGCAGGGCGTCCTTCGCGGGCTGACCACCACCGGCGGCGTGATCACCTCGGCAGGCGTGGTCCTGGCGGCCACCTTCGCCGCACTGATGGTCATTCCCCTGGCCTTCCTCGTGCAGATCGCCTTCATCGTCGCCTTCGGCGTACTCCTCGACACCCTCGTGGTCCGCTCCCTCCTGGTCCCGGCCCTGGTCATCGACATCGGTCCCCGCGCCTGGTGGCCGAGCGCTCTCGCCCGCGAGCCCCGCCCGGCATCCGCCGAGAAGACCACCGGGCGCGTGTGAGCCCTCCGGGACGCCGCACGTCAACAGCAGAAGCCGACGACGGTGACCAACGACCGTTCAGCCGGCCGCTGTCGTCGTCCTGGCTGACCGTCCTCGCGGGCACGACGGGCAGGCCAGGGGAAGTCCGCAGACGAAACGATGCGGTCGCGGCGGGCGGCGGGCGGCGGGCGGCGGGCGGCGGGCGGCCGGCGGCGGTGACGTCGTAGGCGGGGGCGACCGCGCCCCCTCGGCACCGGAGAGCACCGCACTCGGTGGCCACGGACGTTCCGGCGGCCTCAGGCAACAGGCGCCAGGCGCGGTGTGACGCGGGGCGTGTCCTCGCGGCGCCGCCGGCGTTGGTCGGATGAGGCGTGCGTGGGTCGGCGATGGCGTTCCCCGCCCCGCACCGGGCCGCATCCTCAGCGACGGCGGCATCGGCCTCGTCGGCGCGTCCCTGCCGGTTTCGGGTGCCGGTCGTCCGCGGCACGGCAGGGGCTGAGAGGGGCCGTCCTGCGCGTCGGCATGATGTGGGGCGGGGGCGCAACGGAGAGAGGAAGACCAAGGGCATGGCACACATCGGTGACATCGAGAAGGCGTGCGGCGTGCTGCGTGCCGGGGGCCTGGTGGCCCTGCCGACCGAGACCGTCTACGGTCTGGGCGCCAACGCCGAGGACCCGGTAGCCGTCGCGCGGATCTTCCAGACCAAGGGACGACCCCCCGCTCACCCGCTGATCGTCCACATCGCCGCCGCCGAGCAGCTGGACGAGTGGGTCGAAGAGGTGCCCGCGGCCGCGCGCCTGCTGGCGCGGCGCTTCTGGCCCGGACCGCTGACACTGGTCCTGCGGCGCGGCCGGAGGGTCCCCCTGGAGGCGACCGGCGGGCTGGAGACGGTGGCAGTACGCGTGCCCGACCATCCCGTCGCCCTCGCGCTGCTGTCGGCTTTCGGAGGTGGCGTCACGGCTCCGTCCGCCAACCGCTTCGGCGCGGTCAGCCCCACCACCGTGGATCACGTCCGCGCGGAGCTCGGTGACGCCGTCGACTTCGTGCTGGACGGCGGACCCTGCGAGGTCGGCGTCGAGTCGACGATCGTCGACGTCACCGGCGAGAACCCGGCCATCCTGCGGCCCGGCGGGGTGACGCGTGAGGACCTCGAAGCGGTGCTGGGATGCCCGGTCGAGGTCCCTGCGACAACCGGCGTGAGGGTCCCCGGCCAGCACCCCTCCCACTACGCCCCGCGGGCGCGGGTCGCCCTCGTCGAGCCGGAGAAGCTCGTCGCCGAAGCCGAGCTCGCCCAGGGGGCCGGGTACCGGGTGGGAGTCCTTCTTCCTCCGGCTCTCGCCACCGCTCGGGTGAAGGCGCACGCGGTGATTGCCCTCCCCGGTTCGATGCATGCCTACGCACAAGGGCTGTATGGCTTCCTGCGGGACCTCGACCAGTACGGGTGCGACCTCATCATCACCTCCCTGCCCGCCGAGGAGGGCCTGGGAAGCGCGATCGCCAACCGACTCCGCCGTGCCGCAGGTCCCCGGCCCACGGCGTGAGCGCGGCCAAGGCCGGGGGCGGTCAGGATCCGGCGCCAAGCACACCATCAAGGCGGGGAGACGACGAGCCGTGCGCTGCCGCCGGCCGGCCGGTAGGACAGCCCCACCACGCCGAGGCGAGCGCAGGGACCTCGGGGTGCGACCGGCCGGCCCCGACGGGCACGCGGGTCAGGTCAGGCGGCGGAAGGCCGTCGCGCGGACGGCCGCCGTGATCGCGGCGAGGACCGCCGCGATCACATGGGTGGGGAGGGGCCGGTCGAGCCACCAGGCCGCCGACGACGCCAGCAGCCAGCCCGCGCATGCTCCGGACACAGCGAAGAGCAGCAGGTCGAAGCCCCGCCCGAACGACCGCAGCAGCAGGGCTTCCTGGCGCGGCTGGGCGAGCCACGGCAGGATCAGTGCCAGCGACGCGAGGAAGGCGATCAGGCCCGGCTGCACCGGCTTCGGCACGGGGACCCTGTAGCCCAGGCTCTGGATCGCGGCGAGGGCCAGCAGCAGGGAACCCAGGACGGACGTCTGGCTGAGCGTCAACCGGTCGCGCCGCGCCCGCACCAGCCGGTCCGCCGCCGCCGACCCGCGCCGTGCCACGTCCTCGGCGCGTCGGTCGGCCAGCGCCAGCGACTCGGCGACCGTTCGGATCTGGGCTCGCGCCCACCGCACCAGCCTCAGCTCCGGTGCCACGAGCCCGGAGTTCTCCTCACCCAGCAGGTGCAGCGTCTCCTCGGCCCCTGAGAGGTCCAGCTCACGCCGGCGCAGGCGCCGAGTCGTGGCCGCCGCCTCCTCGCGTACCGCATCCAGCGCGCCGAGTGCGCCCTCCAGGTCCAGCAGCCGGGCCCCGGGGGCGCCCCCTGCCGCCACGGTGCCGGTCGCCCCCACCTCCTCGGCCGCCCGGCCCACCCGCTCCGCGAGTTCCCACGACGCGGGTCCCTCGGCCCGCAGTTCCGCGCACTGGTGTCGGATCCGGGCCGCCACCAGCAGGTGAACGGTCGCCGGGGGCGCGCCGGCCTGGGTGCCCTGCCAGGACCACCTGCTCAGTTCGTCCGCGTCCTCCTCGGCGGACACCGTCAGCAGCCGGCGGTGTCCGGGACTCCAGCCGGAGGGGACCGGCAGCTCCCACACCCTGACGCCGCCCACGGCGACGGCCGGTCCCTCCGGCCCGGGGCCCGGGACCGCGGGGGCCAGTCGGCCGACGAGTGCCTGCGGGGCGAGTGCGGCCATCGTGGCCGGCAGTTCCGCGAGCAATTGCTCGGCACTGCCCAACAGCCCCGGCAACGCCGGCCCGGGGGGGGGGGGGGGGGGGGGGGGAAGGGGGGGGGGGGGAGGGAGGGGGGGGGGGGGGGGGGAGAGACCCCCCCCCCCCCCCCCCCCCCCCCCCCCCCCCCCCCCCCCCCCCCCAGCCCCCCCCCCCCCCCCCCACCACCGGTCCGCGAGCCCCGCCCAGTCGTGGCGGTCGTCGTTGGGCGCGAGCAGCACCGAGGCGACGACCATGTCGTGGACGGCGGTCACCACGAGCATCTCGTACGCGCCGCCCGCCGACCGCTGCACCGCCGCCAACACGCGCGGACGTGGCTCCACCTGGCCGGATCCGCCACGATCCGGTGGGGGAAGCCGGTCGGGCCAGGCACCCACCGCGTCCACCATCCCCAGCGACCGGGCCGCCTCCCACCACCTCCTCAGCATGACGCCGGCCGGGGTGCCCGCGGCCAAGGCCGCGTCGGTCAGGAACAGCCGGGCCACGAGCGCCGGCCGCCGCGGCACCGGAAACGGGCCGGGACCGCTCACGGCGTACCGGGCGGGTTCGGCGGCGGGGGAGGGCTGGCCAACGCTTCCTCCAGCCGGGCCAGCACGATCAGCACCTCCTCCTTGCCCACGGATTCCGATTCGGCAGGCATCTCACCCTTCGTGAGGACCGGTTCGGCCAGGGCGGCCCGGCGGTGCGCCTTGGCGAAGGCCCCGGCATCCCCGGCCCACCAGGCGTCCTCCAGATCCCGCAGCGCACCCGGCAGGCGAGCGGGGACGCCGTCGTCCAGATTCCACTTGGTCCTGATCGTGACCAACAGCTGTGCGGCCTTGTCCCGTTGCTCGGTGGATATGGTCACTCATCCTCCAACGTGCGTGTGCTGGACGTAGATTCGGCATGTTCGCGGGGGTTCACGGATACGTTCACCCCCGCGGCGCGGGAATGCCTACCCGGGTACCGTCCGGGCAACCCCGCGCAGCTCCGGCGCGCACATCCGGCGTGCTCGACCAGCGACACACCGGCGGGGGCCTTCATGTCACAGGTGGACGCTTTACTGGACCGTGCCCGGGCGCTCTTCACGCTGTACGTGCGCGACGGGAACCCCAGGACGTTCCGTCAGGCGCGGCTCGCGGCCTTCACCGCCGAGGGGGCCACCCGGTTCGGCGGCGTCCCCTCACAGCTCGCCGAGGCCCAGTGGTTGTACGGGCACGTCTGCATGATCGGCGGCCAACGCGGCCACGCGGGCGCGGACGCCCTGGCCGAGGCCGAGCAGCGGCTCCGCGAGGTCGTCGAGGGCACCGCCACCCCGGCGCCCCTGCGATCGACCGGGGTGGACGCGCTCGCGGGCGTGCTGCTGGCCCGCCACCAGGCAACCGGGAACGTCTCGTACCTGCGCGACATGCGGACGATGATCACCCGTGCGCTGGACACCCTGCCGGAGGGGGCGGATGACGACCGCGTCATGTTCCAGTCCCACCTCGGCGTCGCCGAGACCGCCCTGGCCCGGAGCACGGACGACGCCGCGCTCGCCGTCGGCGCCGCACGGCGGCTGCACGAGGCCCTGGCCCTGGTGCCCGAGGGATCCCCGGAGTTCACGGCGATGGCCGCCCAGGCCGCGAACGCGGCAAGCGTCGCCGCGCAGCTGCGAGGGCCGGCTCCCGGTGAGCGGGACGCCATCGACGCGCTCGTCGAGGACGCCCGCAGGGCGGTGGCGGCCGCGGAGCGGCTCGACCCCGACGACACCCTTGACGTCCTCGCTCCGGGAGCCCCGTACCTGCACCTCTGCAATGCGCTCTGCCTGCGCTTCGACGCCCACCGGGACCGCGAGGACCTGGCCGAGGCAGAACGGCAGGTCGGTCGTGCCCTGACCCTGGTGCCGGAGGGAAACACCGCCCGGCCGGTGTACCTGATGGCCCGGGGCAGTGTGGCCGTACGCCGCCACCTCAGCGTCGACGGGCAGGTCGAGGGCTCGCGGGAGGAGGCGGGAGCGCACCTCGACCGGGCCGTCGCCGACCTCCTGGAATCGGTACGGCTGCTGCCCGCTTCCGCCCCCGACCGTCCGCAGTACCTCGGGAACCTCGCCCGTGTGTTCCAACTGCGCTACCAGCACGACCTGTTGCGCACGGAGGACCTGCGCGAGGCGATCCGCTGGGCGGAAGAGGCGGTGGAGGCGGTGGCCGAGTCCGGGGGGACGGCCGCCGCCGCGGTCCCCCTGCTGAATCTGTGCGTCGTCCGCGTGCTGGCCTACCAGCAGTCCTTCCACGTGTTCAGCAGGGCTGTGAGCCCGTCGCAGACCGCGCTCGCCGACGCCGTGGGAAGTATGGCCCGCGCCCTGCGCGAGCTGCCCGGCGGTCATCCGTCCGTCGCCAACGTCCACATGATCCGCGGTCAGCTGTTCGAAGAGGTGTTCCGGCGCTCGTCGCGCGAGGCCGATCTCGACACGGCGCTGGACGCGTATGCCGTCGCCGCCCGGCACGCCGGAGGCTCGCTGCTGATCCGGGGCACGGCGGCGGAGTCGGGTGGCCTCCTGGCCCACCGCCACGGTCGCAGTGGGACGGCCACCGCCCTGCTCGCCCTGGCGGTGGAGCTGTTGGAGGCCATGACCGAGCCGACGCTGCTCGGCTGGCACAGCCGGGCCGACCACGTCGAGCAGTTCGGCGGCCTGGCCGGCCAGGCCTGTGCCGCGTACCTCCAGGCCGGGCGGCCCGAGGACGCCCTTGCCGTCCTCGACCGGGGCCGGAGCCTGTTGCTCGCCCCGGTGTGGGGTCTCGCCTCACGCGCGACGGCGCTTCCCGAGAAGGACCTGCGGCTGTATCGCGAGGCCGTGTGGTCCTCCTTCCGCGCCGATCAGGCGGCCGAGGCCGAGCAGGTGACTCTCGCACCCCGGCCGCTGGATCCGCCACCGTCCCCCGGACCATCTCGCGCACAGCCCACCGGACCGGCTGCCACGGAGTCCGGCGGGGCGTACACGGACGCCCGGGAGCACCGGCGGGCGGCGGGCCGGATCCTGGCCGCGTACGGGTCCCGGCTCGCACCCGCGGACGTGGACGTCAAGGCCTTGTCGTCCCGGCTCGGCGAGAGCGCCGTCGTCGCCCTCAACGTCACCGCGCTGCGCGCCGACGCGCTGATCGTCACCTCGGGGGGTGTCGAGGCCCTGTCCCTGCCCCGGCTGACACCCGAGGCCGTCGAGACGTACGCCGCGCGCCTGCAGGTGGCGACCGCTGCCCGCGACGAGGAGTCACTGGACGTACTGGACGAGATCACCCGCCGACTGTGGGACGACCTCGCCGCGCCCGTGCTGGAACGGCTGGCCCCGCTGAGGCCGGACCGTGTGCGGTGGGTGCCCTCCGGGCCGCTGTGCCTGCTGCCGCTGCACGCCGCCGGACATCACGGGGCCGCCCCGGGCGCGGGCACGACGCCCGACACGGTCCTGGACCGGGTCGTCTCCTCGTACTCGGCGACCCTGCGCGCGCTGGCCCGGGACCTGGCCCGGCCCACCGAACCGGTGGGGCCCGCCCTGCTCGTGGCGCCGGGCGGTTCAGGCCGGATGGGACCGGTGTCCGTCCCGGCACCTCTGTTCGACGGGCCGCAGGCACTACGCCTGTCCGAGACGGAGGCCGTGGCCGACGCGGTGCTGGCGGCGCTGCCGGGACGGGCAGTGGTGCACTTCGCCTGCCACGGCACGAGCGACGCCTCGAATCCGGTGACGAGCGCGTTGCACCTCGCCGGGGGCGACTGGCTGCCGTTCGTCTCCGTGGCACGCACCGACCTCGGCGCGGCGCGGCTGGCGTTCCTCGCCGCCTGCGAGACCGCACTGTCCGGGGACCGGTTCGCCGACGAGGCCCTCAACATGGCCTCCGCCTTCCAACTCGCCGGGTTCCCGCACGTCATCGGGACCCTGTGGAAGGTGTACGGGGACGCCACGGACTCCGTCGCCCGGACCGTGTACGCGGAGATCGCCGACGGTGCCTCCCCCGCGCTCGCCCTCCACCGCGCGGTCCTCGAACTGCGCGCCGCACAAGCGGCCTCGGGCGCGGACCTGGGCCCACTCGCCTGGGCTCCCTTCCTCCACCTCGGCGTCTGACAGGCTGAAGGGACCCACTCACATGAAGCCGACACCGTCCTGCCCGCGCGGTTCCGCCGCCGGACGGCGACCGGGGGCGCGATCACCCGGGTCCTGGTCCTCACGGCGTGCGCGACCGTGGCCCGGGTCGCCGTCCCGGAGGCCTTCGCATCAGCCTGACCCGCGTCAGGACCGGCAGAGCCGGGGCACCGTGATCCGGCAGAGCGGGAGGCTCCGGTTGGCCCGCCTGGCCGGCGGCGTACCTCGCGCAGGACGGGCGCCGGCAGGAGGGATGGACCCTGGTGGTCACTCGCCGGCAGGACGGGGCCGCGCGGTCCGAACCTGGCCTGCCTGCGCCGGCCGCAGGGTGTCGGCGAGCTGGACGACGTACCGGTCGGTCGTCGTGTTCGTGAAGGTGCGCGCCACCAGCGGCCGCGGCAGTGCGGCCGTGTCCAGGCGCAGCTCGATCCGCCGGTCGGCGGAGTCGCTCAGCTGGAAGAAGCGCCGGCCGTCCTCCCCGGCGATGGCGGTGCCGCTCAGCTGCTCCGCGTACAGATCCCGCAGCATCCTCGGCAAGACGGCCTCGGCCTCGCCGAGCAGCTGTCCCCCGCCGGTACGCAGCTCCACTGATCTCCCAGTCCGGCGTGCCGATATGGGTATGATCATGACATGTTGATCGCTCGTTCGGCGCAGGAAGCGCACCTCTACATGGACCTGCACGTCTGTGTCTGCGGCGCTACGCAATTCGATCGGCAGCACCGGTTGGAGGACCGGGAGGGGATCCTGGTCAGCGTGTACGAGGGCACCTGCCCGCAGTGCGGCCGCACGCGCTCGTACGAGTTCACGATGCCCGACGGATGGCCCCCCGCGCCCCCGGCCTTCGGCGGTCCGGAGCCCTCGCAGATCATCGACCCGGGTGAGTTCATGTGGGTCAGCGACCGGTTGTCGACCGAGTCCGGGCTGCGGCTGCTGAACACCCCGCGGGCCGAACACCGCGAGATCCGCCCCACCGCCGCGTACGGGACGGCGGCGCTGGAAGAAGTCGCCAAGTTCCTGCCGGAGGGCGCCGACCGGATCCCGGAGGAACGGTTCACCTCCGAGCGGGGGCGGGAGATCTACGCCAAGGACCCGACGCGGTTCACGCGCAAGGACATCACCGCCGCCCTGGAACTGGACCAGAGGATTCTCGACGGCATCGACCGGTACAGCCCGCCGCTGGGCTGACCGGCCTCCCGGGGCGGTTCAGTCGCGCCGGGGACAGTGCGGGCCGCACCGGCGGTCGGCTCCAGGAGCAGCAGTTCGCTCGTCTCGTCACCTACGACTGCCTTGCCACGACGGGGGACGGCGGCACCGGCTCCGCTACTGACGAGGGTCGGAGTCAGGCGCGGTTCGGGGCCGAAAGTGTCCAAGCCGACGGCTCCACGAACAGGCACCTGATCTCCACGCCTGCACCCTTGCGGACCTGGCGCTGGCTCCCGGGCATCGGCGCGGACGCGGGGCCTTGTACTCCGGGATCAACCGCTGTCGGATCGACGTCGCCCGGCTGCGGCGTGTACTGACCAGTGTCCCGCTTCCCCGAGCAGGTGACGGTCGGCTGGTGCTGGCGGTGGACGTCTGCCCGTGGTTGCGTCCGCATGCCGACACCTCCTCGGACCGCTCCTTCTGCCACACCTTCGGCCGGGGTCTGGGCAAGCACCAGATGGTGCCCGGCTGGCCGTACTCGATCGTCGCCGCGCTGGAGAGGGGCCGGACCTCGTGGACCGCGCTGCTGGACGCCATCGTCCCCGCGGCGCTGCTTCCGGGCGACGCCCTGGCTGCGCACGGGTACAGCAGCGCCCGCCGCGCGGAGGACTCCGGCCTCATGGCAATCCGGCGGCGGAGTACAACAACAGGGGATCCCCTGTGGACCTTTACCGGTCCCGGTACCGTGGTCAGAAGACACACTGGAGGAGCCCATGAGCGCCCAGCCCGAATACGCGCCCGCACCGCCCCCGGCCCCCGAGCCCACCGCGGCTGTGGAGCTCCTTGCCCGGGTCCGGAAGGACCCCCGGGCCGCACAATGGGTGCCGGCGTTCGAGCAGGACTGGGCCCAGGCCCTGGAGAAGTCCCGGCACAGCTACAGCCTCACCCCGCTTCACGAGGTCGTCCGCGCCTGGAAGGCCCGTCTGGCATCCGCCTCGGCCGTCGATGCATTCATCGCCTCCGGGCTGGACGACTCCGACGGCATCGGCCTGGAAGACGTCCTGGGCGCGCGTTCGTGAGCGCATGGCCGGCCCGACTCTCCCCACAGGCCGCGAAGGTGCTCACGGCGCTCCCCGATCATGCGGTGGAGATGGTCCGTGATGTCGTCGACCTTGCCTCCCGCGACCCGTGGTCCTTTCCGCCTTTCGCGCGGCCACGCCACCGGCCCGCCTTGCCGGCCCTGAGGGTGCCCTGGATGTGCCCCGTCGAACAGAAGGCCGATGCGGGAGGGCGGACGACCCTTCAACGGCGCCAAGCCGTGTGTCGGTGTCTGACCGGCACTGCCAAGCAGGGCGGCCTCCGGGCGGCCGACGAGCGCCACTCCAGCCGATCCCGAAGCGTGCGCGGAGCGCCCGCCCGGTGATTTTCACCGTCCCTAAGTGGTCGGCTCCGGAAGTCCTTCGGGGGTTGATCAGGCCGCGGGCGCGATGGAGGATTCTCCTGGGTGATCGGCGGTTTGCCGGTCGAACCTGGCCAGCAGATCGTCCAGGTCGTAAGTGGTGAACTTCCACCGGAACGGCTGTGCCGTGGCGTTATAGCGGTCTTCGAAGGCCCGGAGCCGGTCTCGGACTTGGTCGAGGTCCGTGAAGTCGTTGGGTGCCACGACTTTGCGTTGGACGGCGGAGAAGAAGATCTCGACCTGATTGGTCCAGGAGGCGTGGACGGGAGTGTGCACCATGACGGCGTTGGGAAACGCCTTGGCCAGGCGGTCGATGGCGGCCTTCCCCCGGTGGGAGGAGCCGTTGTCGACGATCCAGAAGACGCGTTTCGCGCTGGCATAGGGCTCGGTGGTCATGACCTGGGTGACCAGGTTCATGAAGGGCACGATGCCGGTGGTGGGCTCGCAGCGTCCGAAGACGCGGGCTCGGTGGACGTCGTAGGCGGCGAGGTAGGCCAGTGCGCCACCACGCCGAAACTCGTGGTTGACCCGCATTGCACGGGCCTGGCCCGGGGCCAGGGTGGGATGGCAGCGGCAGCGGGCTTGCACGGACGTCTTCTCATCGCTGGAGATCACGTAGTCGTCCTCGTCCAGCGGGACGCCGTCGAAGGTGCGGGCGTACAGGTCCAGGATGCGGGCGGCCTTGGGCTGGAAGGCCGGGTCTCGGATGAAGATCCAGGACCGGTATTGCCAGGGCTTGAGCGCGTCGTCCTTGAGCCGGCGCCGCACGGTGGAGGCGGAGATCGAGCCGGCGTTGGCGCGGACCACGACCTCGCGCGCCAGTTCCGGACACGACCAGCGAGACAGCGGGCTGCCGGTCTCGGCGGGCAGTTGGCAGGCCGGCGCCTTGACCTCGGCGACCTGCACCGGGGTGAAGCGGCGCGGGCGCCCTGAACGCTTGCGGTCGGCCAGCGCGGGCAGGCCGCCTTCGGCGAACCGGGCACGCCAGGTGCGTACCGTGTCGACGTGCATGCCCGTCGTGACGGCGATCCTCGCGTTCGAGCGGCCCGGGGCCGCGAGCAGCACGATCGTGGCTCGCTGCCGGTCCTGATGCGGGGTCTTGTGGCCGTAGGCCATCTTCTTCTTGAGTCGGTGGCGCTGGGAGGCGATCAGGGCTATCGGGCAGGCAGCGGTAACGGGCATGCTATTGCGAATATCAGGTAGCGATGGCCAGTTGTGCGGCCAGGCACGGGGCTGAAAGTAGAGCACTGCTCGGCGTGTGCGGTGCGGCGCGGCCATGGGGCTCTACAGTGAGCACGGAGCTCGCTCGAACGGACCATCCACCATGCGGGGGAACCGATTTGGCTGTCCCATGGGACCTTCTGATATCCACCGCAGGTGGCGTCGCGGCCACCGTCGTGGGCGTCATCGCAGGCGGGATCGTCGGGCGACGCGGCCAGAACCGCCAGTGGCTGCAAGGGACACAGACCGCCGCCTACGAGAGGTTCCTGCAGGCGTTCGGCGCTGTGGAAGCCGAGCTCCGCGGCGCGTTCCTTGAGGAGCGCCAGCCTGCCTCTGACATCTGGGGGCCGTTCAATGCCGGAGTGCAGTCGTTGAGCTTGGTGGCAACTCGTGAGGCCGCCGCCGCGGCTGTGGAGCTCTGCGAGGTCGTGGAGGATTTCACCATCCTGTTCCACGGTCGCCAGCCCACCGACCTTGAGGCGCTTCGGCCAATCCACAGCGCGCTGGAGGAGGCACACCTGAAGTTCGTCAACGCGGCCCGACGCTCGCTCGACCCGTCACAAGAGCACCTTGACCGAACGCTGGGCGGCCCATCGCCGTGGCGCGGCGTCGTCTCCTTCTACGCCCGAGGAGCTGTCCCCGACAGGGCCGAGTAGAAGCACGCTTGTCGGCATCACGCGCCACCCAGCGTGCTCTGTGCTGAGGCCGGCGCTGGCCACCAGTGAGAGCGGTGAGCGGGATGAACGCCGTCCGTGCGCCGAGCTTGCTTGGCGTCGGGCGGGGTCAACCCCCGAAGGACTTCCGGAGCCGACCACCAAGGGCTTGCAGATCTTTGACACGTCGTCTCGGTCTCGATCGTCATCGACGCCGACACCCGCCTCGTCGTCGTGGTCGGCCGCCCACTCGCCCGCAACCGCAACGACTGCAAGGCATGGGAGGAATCCGGCACCAAAGCCGCCGTCTGCAGGGCCGCCGTCTGCAGGGCCGCCGTCGGGCGGGCGGCTCCTGCCTCAAGGCGACCATCGCCGACAAGAACGAAGAGCTCGCCCGATATCAACCCCGACCGCCCTCGAACCCCGTCTTGAGGGCATCCGCCGAACGAACCGCTCGACCCATCAGGCTGGTTCGTTACCGTTCTCGCGCGTCGGCGCCAGGGACGCCCACGGGCGGCCGTGCGTGGTCGTTTGCCATCTCAGGGGTCTTGCGGGCCCGGTAGAAACGCTTCTGCACGCAGGGCGGCGCAGCCCGTGGAGCATCCGCCCACACATGTGGTTTGCGGCTTTCAGCCAAGTTCATCACGCTGAGTCGTTACACATGAGCTTTCAGTGTCCGGCTGGCTAGGATCCTCGCAGCGGACCTCAGGCTTGTCGCCGGACCGGCGCGGACTTCCGCTTTCCCCTTTTGCCGCGAGTAGAGGGTTGGATCGCTGTGACAGCACACGTGGAAGACGTTCGGAAGCTTCTCGACCAGGCGGCGGGCGGGGCGGTCGAGATCCCGGTGTCCGTGTTCGCCGACCCCGACGCTGCGGCGCTTGTCTTTCCGGGCGGCACGGTGCGGATCGACGGTGCGGTGTGCGATCCGAGGGCCCTGTCGGTCGGCGGGCGGGCCGCGGTCACCGCGTCCTCGGCACCGGTGGACATCGCGTTCACCGTCGACGGCGAGTGGGTGACCGGGACCCTGGCAACCGCAGATCTCGGTGAGGGCCGCGCTCTGGTCCTGGTCGACGGCGCCCCGGCCGACACGGACCTGCCCTCCGGTGCCTGGGTCCTGGCGGACGGCCGGGTGCTGCGGCTGACCAGGCGCACGCCCGCGCCGCCGAGCGACCTCGATCGCCTGGACGGCCTGGGCCGCGCCCTGCCGCCGGTGAAGCACCGCGGCGGAGCCGCCCGCGACCGCGCCCCGCAGGCGCTGGTGACCGAGAACGGCATCCTCGCCCCCCGCTCCGGACCGCGGCGCCGCAAGGGCATGCGGGTCCTTGAGGCGCCGTCTGTGCGCGGCTGGTCGCCGATCGGCACGCCCGGCGGCGACAACGGCCTGAGCGTCGACTACTACAACCCGCCGCTGCGGATCGCCGGCGCGCTGACCGCGCTGCCGGCCTCCCCGCCGTACAAGACGGTGGTCGGCGGGGTACTGCTGGTGGACACCGGTGCGTTCAACGGCTCGGCCATGGGCGCTTACGTCGTCCCCGACGGCACCGGCGCGGATCCGTCGCTCTTCGCCTACGGCTCCCTCGGCAGCCAGACCGGCTTCGGGCCGCCGCTGTTCCAGGTGCGCGGCATCTCGGCCGGGTTCGGCTGGAACAGCCGCGTGCGGGTCCCGGCGGCCGACGCGCTGGGCGGTTTCCCGTTCCTGATCGCACTCGACAACCCGGGCGAGATCGGGGCCGATGACGAGGAGGTCGACCCGCTCAAGGTCCTCGGAGAGTTGATCGGCGGCTCCAACCCGTGGGTACGGCCGCAGGAGGGCGACCTCTGGTTCGCCGCCGGCCTGGCCTTCGACTGCTTCGAGACCTTCAGCGGCCGCGCCATGGCGCTGGTGCAGACCGGCTCCGACCTGACGATCAGCCTGCTGGGCGTCGCCGGGATGCAACTGCCCACCAAGAGCGACAAGAAGATCGCCCGGGTGGAGATCGGCATCGAGGCCACCCTGCGCCCGACGGCCGGGGAGCTGAGCATCGGCGCGGCGTTCACCGAGAAGACGTTCCTCATCGACCCGAACTGCAAGCTGCGCGGCGGCGTCGGCATGAAGTTCTGGTTCGGCAACCACCCGCAGGCCGGCGACTTCGCGTTCCTGCTCGGCGCAATCCCCGCAGGCCGGGAACTGCCCGCCCGCTACCCCCGCCAGCAGCCGGCCGGTCTGACCTGGGGCGTCGGCTCGACGGTCAACATCACCGGCAACGCCTACGCCGCGTTCACCCCCAAGTCCCTGATGGCCGGCGGCTCCCTGGACGTCGTCTTCCAGTCCGGCATGCTGCGCGCCTGGCTCTCCGCCCGGGTGGACGCCCTGCTGGAGTGGAACCCCTTCTACTTCGACGTGGGCATGGGGATCCGGGTCGGCGTCTCCGCGACCATCAAGATCTGGTTCGTCAAGATCAGGATCTCGATCGAGGTCGGCGTCAGCGTTCGGATCTGGGGGCCCGCGGTGGGTGGCGAGGCCACCGTCCACCTGTGGTTCATCTCCTTCACCATCGGCTTCGGCGCCGGCCGCCGCAACCAGACCCCGGCGCTGGACTGGGGCGGCTTCCAGGGCATGCTGCCGCCACCCGAGAACATGGTCCGCACCACGGCTATCGCCGGATACACGGGCGAGGGGACCCCGGCCACCCGCGGCGCCATCAAGCCGTGGCTGGTCAGCAACGGCGGCTTCACCTTCACCGCCGACACCCCGGCCCCCGTCAGCAAGGTCTACCTGAACCAGGGCGGCGACACCGTCGAGGTCGCCACCGGCACGACAGTAGACATCCTGCCCATGCACGTGCGGGGCAAGGGCAGCGAACTGCGCGTGTGGCTCACCTACAACGGCCAGCCGTCCCTCCTGACGCCCTGGGGCCGTTCCGTCCTGCGCGGCAACGTGCCCAACGGCCTGTGGGGCCAGCGGCCGGACGCGCCCAACGACGGGATCATCCCCGACCGGATCCTCGGGATCCGGCTGACCTCGCCGCCGGTCGACCACGGCACCGACACCGGGTTCCTCGACGAGCAGGCCATCTCCTTCGACCCGATCAACCCCGACGGCAACCAGCCGCTGTCCGCCGGCGAACCGGCCACGGGCCCTGAGCCGAAGCGGCCCGGCGGGGTCATCGCCGCGATCCAGGACGGCATCGACACCACCGCCACCCGCACCAACCGCACCGCCCTGGCCCAGGCCCTGACCGGTCTCGGTGCCGACCTTGGCGTGCTCGACACCGACCTGAGCGGCTACGCCCTCGCCGCGGGCACCGCCTTCACCGCCGAGCCGATGCTCATCGCCGGCTGACCGGACGAGCCGCACCGGGCCACCCGCCATGACAGCGGCGGCCCTCGCCGAGGCGCGCCCAAGGCCGCGCCGTCTCGTCACCACCACCGGATCCCACCGCTGCGTCCTGTCGAAAGGCACGCCTCGTGACCACCACGTCCGAACCCGCCCCCCAGCCGCGCACCAGCGCACCGGCGGCCCAGCACCGCACCCGGTTCTTCGACCACCGCATCCCCTCCCTCTACGCCGGACGCTACCGGATCGACAACCGCCAGACCCTCAAGGACCTCGACGGAGCGGACCGCGTCATCGACGCCACCCCGCAGCCCTTCGACGTCGTCCAGCCGCGCTTCAGCTTCGACCCGACCGGCATCAACGCGCAGTTCCCCGTGCCGGACGCCGCCGGCACCTACAGCCAGACCCTCGCCCACATCAACCTCGACGCCCCCGGCCTGCCCTGGAACCGCCCCCTGGGCCCGGGCCAGCCGGCCGCCGTCCCGTGGATGGCCCTGCTGCTGTTCCGCGAGGACGAACTGCCCGAGGACCCGGACGCGGTGGGCCTGGTCAAGGCCGGCACCGTGCGCCGTCTCCTGGACGGCGCCCTCGGCGCCGGCAAGCCCCCCGCACTCCCGCCGGAGAGCCTGCGCCCCGACGAGTACGACGAGCAGTGCGCCACCGTCCTCGTCCCCAAGACCCTGTTCGACGCGGTGAAGCCGCTGCCGGCCGAGATGGGCTACCTCGCGCACCTGCGCGAGGGCGGGCGCCCCGACGCCACCCGCACCGGCGCGGACCCCGAACCCGACGAGGGCGAACTCAACGCCGTCCTCGTCGCCAACCGCTTCCCCGCCGCCACCGGCGGGCGGCACGTCGTCCACCTGGTCTCCCTCGAGGGATTCGACCAGCACCTGACCACCCCCGCGCCCACCGAAGGCGTACGCCTGGTCTCCCTCGCCTCCTGGTCGTTCACCACCGAACCCGACTCCGGCGTCGGCTTCGGCGACCTCGCCCAGCACCTGGCCACCGCCGACGGCACCATCCCGCGTCCCGCCGATCAGCTGCGCCTGCGCGTGCCGACCGCCGGCCCGGCCAATCCGGCCGGCCCGCAGAAGGTGGCCCTGGACCGCATGGCGGGCGGGGCCGTGGCCCTGCCGCAGCGCCTGGAGAGCGGTGAGCGCACCCTGGCTTTCTACCGCGGCCCGCTCATCGCGCAGCCGGCGCAGGGGCTTCCCGCACCAACTGCCACCCGCCTGGACTCCCCGGGTGAGGCGCTGGTCTACCTGCAGCAGTACGGCGTCTTCGACACCGCCTACGCCGCCGCGTTCACCACCGGGCGCACGCTCGCCCTCGCCGACGCCGAGTTCCGTACCGCCCTGCTGGAGTTCCGCTGCGCCGCCCGCACCGCAGCCCGCCGTCTCGCCTCCCACCCAGAGCTCACCGCCCGCGCCGCGACCGCACTGACCAGCCGTCACCTCACCGCACCCCTCGCCTTCGAGGCCTTCGACCGCCTCCTCGTGGACGGCGACACCCGATCCGGCGAGGCCCGCCTCGCGCAGGCTCTCGACCAGGCCGGCCCGCAGCTGCGCGCCGGCCGCCGCCGCACCGCAGCCCGCACCCGTCGCACCATCGGCGACACGCGTGCCGTACTCGCCCAGCCCGGCGTCGCGAGCCTGCTCACCCAAGCCGCCCCCGACGAGTTCAAGAAGGTCACCGCCTGGCTGGACGCGCTGCGCCGCCTGGAGCTGCTGGGCCTGACCCACCTGGTCCCCGATCCTCGCGCGCTGCCGGCCGAGAGCATCCGCTTCGCCTACATCGACACCGACTGGGTGCGGGCGGCCGTGGACGGTGCGCTGAGCGTCGGCGTCGGCCACACCCTGGACGCCGACCTCAACGCCCTCGCCACCGGTGGCGGACCGGTCCCGAAGTGCGCGGTGCTGATCAACTCCAGCCTGGTGCCGAACTGGCCCCACACCATCGTCACCGCCTACCGGGGTTCTGATGTGGTGGAACCGGTGCGCGACGCGGTGTTCGGCACCGAGATCCGCCTGGTGCTCTACCCCGAGGTGATCGACCGCTTCGAGATGGCCGAACCCCCACGCGGCCTGTGCTTCGGCCTCAGTGACATCGGCACCATCGAGCTGCGCCAGATCACCGGGGACCGGATCGGCCACCCCATGGGAGAGTTCCCGCCCCCGCCCCCCGCGGACGACAGCCGATTCCGCCGCTTCCTGCGGCCCGGCGAGCGCGACGTCCTCAACGTCGATGGCGCCGGCGATGCCCTGGTGCCCGCCCTGTCCACCGCCCACGGGCTCACCGGAGGCCGGCGGATCACCTCCGCCCAGTTCGCCCTCCAGATGATCGACGCCCCGCAGGCGCAGACCTTCTCCCGGCCCTGAGCCCTGCCCCGTTCCCGCGCCGTACTGCCAAGCGCTGACCGAAAGGACCTCGGGCCATGTCCGTGGACACCACCCTCATCGTGCCGGTCGAGGTCGCGGCCCTCGCCGTCAACCGGGCCACTCGCGACACCGCAACCCCGCACGTGTTCCACCGCTGGATCACCAACTTCAGCAGCATCGGCGAAGGCGTCCCCGCGGAGCCCGCCCCGTTCTCCAGCCCCGAGGAGTGGACCGGCCGGGAGGACCGCCTCGGCGTCTACCTCCAGTGGGAACTGCCCGCCGCTCTCACCCGCGGCCGCCACGACGAGGAGGAAGGCGTCGGTGACTTCCCCCTGGTGCCCAACCGGTGGCTCGTCGTACGCCACACCGACAGCGCCCGGAAGCTCAAGGCCTGGATCGTCGAGAGCGACTACCTCGACCCCATGAACGGCACCGTCTCCTTCCAGGACCCCGACAGCGAGGAAGCCGCCCCGACCCTGATCGGCAAGTGCCACGAACTCACCGGCCCCTGGCGGGAACCGGTCGACGCGCACGCTCCGTTCCTCACCGCGATCGGCCCCGGGCTGCTGACCTTCTCGGTCTTCCAGCCCTACAACAGCAACGTCTTCTCCCTCCACGACACCCTCCTCGACGAAACGAGCGGCGAACCGCCCGCGCGGGAGCGGCTCAGCTACCTCGTCGCCGGCTGGTACGCCCAGCCGGGCAGCGACATCCTCGCCGGCACCGACGACCTCGCCGCGCTGCTGGAGCGCCTGCAGTGGAAGCCGCCCGTCGGCTCCGGCGGCGGCATCCGCTCCTCCGTCTACTCCGGAACGGTCCTGGGCCTGGACTGGAACCTCACCGGCCCCGTCCCCGAATCGCCCTGCCCGGCCCCCGCCGACGTCACCCCGATCGTGTCCAACAGCATCGCCGAAGCCGTCGCCGAACTCGGTGCGCAGGCCGGCGGCGAAGGCGCGCTGTCCGGGGACGAGGCCGACCTGTTCCGGGCGTTCCTGCTCGGCGGCATCGACGCCCTGGAAGAGCGCGACCGGCCCGAGGCCGACATCCTCACCGACCGCCGCGCCCACGACAGCGCCTTCGGCCCCGTGCCCGGCGGATACCGCTGGTTCATCGGCGAACGCGGAGAGGAAACCGGCCGCACCACCTCCCGCGCGGCCCGCGCCGCGGAGGCCGACACCGTCGCCGACCTCAACCGTCGCCAAGCCGCGCACGACGCCACCGAAGCCGAGCTCGACACCGCCCGTGAGCATCTCTACCACCTGTGGTGGCTCAGCCACCTGCGCAAGAAGTCCCAGGAATTCACCGGCCGGATCGACGACGAACTCGACCCCGGCAACGCGGACGGCGCAGCCGGACGTGTCGTCGCCCTCGCCCACGAGCTGGCCGGGCAGCGCGCCGCATTGCCCTGGGGCAAGAGCGAGACGGATCTGGCCGCGCGCATCGACACCCTGTACCCGGCCTACGGGGCCAGGGAAGCCCGCCGCCTGATCCGGGTGCCCGTTGAGGACTTCGAGTACAGCGCCGACCCGGTCCTCACCCTCCAGGGCGCCAACCTGCACGCCCCGCTCACCCGCGACACCGCCCTGCCCTGCCGCACCCCCGAACGCGTGGTCACCCGCGCCTCCGGCATCACCACCACCGACGTCGCCGCCACCGCGGCCCAGATCAACCTCACCGGTCAGCAGCCCCCCTGCTTCCCCGCTCTGCTCAGCGAGTTCCTCATCCTCGACCGCGCCCTGAAAACCGGGGCCATCCGGGACGTCACCGGCACCCTGCCCGAGTACGGCACCGCGCCCTGGGCGATGCCCTGGCAGCCGCTGTTCCTGCTGTGGAAGGCCGAATACTTCCCCCTGCCGCTGCGCGACGGTGACACGGCACACTGGGAGTTCATCGACGGTTCCCGCTACCAGTGGAAGGGCACCGGAGAGCCCGGCACCCCGCTGGTCGTCTCCGGCCGCCAGATCCTGGCCCCCAGCGCCGGCCACATCGTCGAAGGCACCCTGCAGAGCTACGCCCGCGTGCGCGACCAGCTGCCCGCCGACGCCCTGCGGAGCGTCCGTACTCAGGCCCGGGAGGCGGACTACCTCTCCCAGGTCCTCGACGGTTTCGGCGCCGCCATCGCCCAACGCCAACCGCTGGCCGGCCTCCAGCCCGCCGGCGACCTCGCCACCCTCATCGGCAACGGTGACTACCCCCCGCCGGACCCCGGCCCCCTGAAGGCCAGCGACTGGGACCCCGACCCCGTCTCCACCTTCCAGGACCTGCGCGCCGGCCAGCTCGCCTTCCTCGACCTGGCAGTCGTCGACCGGTTCGGACGCTCCGTCAACCTCATCACCAACGCGGCGCACTTCCGCCCCGAGATGCCCGACACCATGCGCCCGGCCCACCCCGTCAGCGACTACGACTCCGACCGGCTGGTCGAGCTCGGCCCGCGCCTGCTCCAGCCGGCCCGGCTGCGCTTCGACTTCCTCGCCGCCACCACCGACGAGGACACCGACCTGACCCCAGGCGCCAACCCCGTCTGTGCGTGGCTGCTGCACAACCGCCTCGACCGGTCCCTGGTCGTGTACGCCCCGGACGGGGCCGCGCTCGGTGAACTGCGCGTCACCCTGAACGCCGGAGGCGGGCGGGAGGTCTCCTGGTCCGCCCTGCCCGGCTCCGAGGTGGCCCGGTTCGAACAGCTGCAAACGGTGGCTCCTCACCCCTACCGGCTGCTCAACGCCGTGAAGACCCGCGGCCCGCAGACCTTCGACGCGTTCCGCGCCACCGTCGACCGGGCCCTGGAGACCATCGACCCGGACGGCCCCGCCGACCCCGGCCTCGGCTTCCTCCTCGGCCGCCCGCTCGCCCTGGTCCGTACCCGCCTCACCATGAACCTGCGCGGCCCCCTGCGCACGGACGTCAGCTGGCAGAACCTCTTCGAGCCCTCGCCCTCCGAGCTGCCCGGCTACCCGTGGGCGATCCGCCTCGGCGAGGCGCAGCAGAGCGACGACGGCCTGGTCGGCTACGTCCTCGACGACGACTACGAGCACTTCGAGACGGTCATCGCCCCCTCCGCCGGCGGCGGGCAGTACCTGCGGCCGATCGGCGACAAGCCCAGCCTGGAACTGGACTTCGGTGACCACAACACCGCGGTCGCCACGGTGCTGCTGGACCCGCGGGCGGCCGTGCACGCCACCACCGACATCCTCGCCACCAAGAAGGTCTTCGTCCCGCAGGAGTTCACCGCTCAGGCGATCGCCCGCATGAGCGTGAACTTCCGCACCGGACCGCTCCTGGCCGCCACCACCACCCTGCGCGGCAGCCAGGGCGAGAGCGAGGAAACCGTCCTCATGCCGGTCCCGGCCGGCGTCGTCGGCACCTGGAGCTGGTCCGAGAACCGCGGCGGTGAGTGGGAGAAGCTGCCGATCCTCAGCCAGGACCAGTACGACCTCCCCCTCGCCGAACCCGAGATCCGCTCCGGCTTCCTCACTCTGGACGACGCCGTCGCCCACAGCCGCACCGACCACTGAGAACCCGCCACGCGCCGCCCCGGGGGGCGGCGCGCCCGCCACGCTGAAGGAGCCCCCTTGTGACCGTCGTGACCCAGACCCAGGACGCCGACACCTCCGCGGCCAATGACCCGTTGCTGTCCTACACCGTCAGCACCACCCCGAGCCCGCTCAAGGCATCGCCGGAGAATCCGCAGGTCCCCGAGGAGATCGGGGAGGTGATCATTTCCGTCGCCCGGCAGAGCGGCACGCCGGCCGATGTCGAGTGGATCAGGGTGAAGGTCCCGGCCGGGACGATGGCACCCGACCTCGCCACCGACCTGAACAAGATCAGCCCCCGCATCAGCCTCACGGGCTGGACCGTGCGCCTGGACGCGGCCGCCAAGGAGTTCGTCTGCGCACCCGCCGGAAGCCACGCACCCATCGGCCCCGACACCGGGTTCACCATCCAGCTGTCCGACATCCCCGTCAGCCGGAAGGTCGGCACCGCCCCGGTCACCATCACCGAACGCTCCCGCACCGGGAGCTCCGCCTTCCAGGACCGCACCACCATCTTCAACCTCGGCAAGTTCCCCGCCGACTTCTACCTGCGCAACTTCCTGTGCGAGCCGTCCATCATCGCCAACGGCGGCGACGTCAAGCTCACCTGGGAACGCTCCGCCAACGCCACCTACGAACTCCTCTACGGCGACGTCAACCGCGACGTCACCAACCGGACCAGCCTCGACATCGAAGGCATCAAGTCCGACACCACCTTCTACCTCCGCGCCACCACCGGCGACCCCACCAACCCCGTCATCCGCATCATCTCCGCCCAGGTCACCGTCACCCGGCCCGACCTCGAAGTCGGCAACCTCACCGTAGGCGGTGAACTGGCGATCACGGGGAAGGTCCTCACGCGGCAGGCACTCTCCATTGGACTCAAAGAGCGGTGGCTGAAAACCGTGGCGAAGACCGATGGCATCCTCACCGCACGGCTCCAGGGAGCCATTGGCGCAAATCTCTATGTCGACGCAGGCCGGGGCCTCCACTACCTGACGCCCCTCGGGGACGGGCACAGCCCCTACCTGTCGATCCCGGTGCTCAAGGGTGAGGAAATCAAGCTCAAAGCCTCCACGAACGCCAACCCGAGCGTCGAGTGGTTCGGGTTCGGAAGGGATGAACTGGCTACTCCCTACCCGTAGACCGCGATCGCCGGCATGAGACAAGCCCCCGCGGCGAACAGCGCGAGAACCGCGGGGGCACCTGGCACAAGCTGCCCATGCTCAGCCAGAACAGTACGACCTCCCCCTCGCCGAATCCGAGATCCGCTCCGGCTTCCTCACCCTCGACGACGTCGTCGCACACAGCCGCGTCAACCGCTAAAGAACACTCCGTTGTTGTGCGCCATCCCGCGCCCGGGGCGGCGCGGCCACCGAACCCCGAGGAGTTTTCGTGACCCTGATCGTCCAGATGCAGGACGCAGGCACCGCCGCCAACGACCCCCTGCTGTCGTACGCCGTCACCACCACCCCCAGCCCGCTGAAGGCCTCACCGGAGAACCCGCAGGCCCCGGAGGAGATCGGGGAGATCGTCATCTCCGTCTCCCGGCAGAGCGCCACCCCGGCGGATGTGAGGTCGATCCGGGTGAAGGTGCCGGCCGGCGCCATGTCGCCGGACCTCGCCACCGACCTGGCGAAGGTCACCCCGAGGATCAGTCTCACCGGCTGGAGCAGCCACCTGGATGCCGCAGCGAAGGAGTTCGTGTTCTCGCCCGCGGCCAGTCACACGCCGATCGGCCCGGACCTCGGCTGCACCATCCAGCTGTCCGACATCCCGGTCAGCCGCAAGGTCGGCACCGCTCCCATCACCCTGACGGAATCATCCCGCACCGGATCCTCCGCGTTCCAGGACCGGACCACCGTCTTCAACATCGGGAAGTTCCCTGCCGACTTCTACCTGCGCAACTTCCTGTGCGAACCCTCGATCATCCCCAACGGCGGTGACGTCAAGCTGACCTGGGAACGCTCCGCCAACGCCAAATACGACCTGCTGTACCCCGGTGTCGAACGGGACGTTACCGACCGCTCCAGACTGGAACTCGAGGACATCAAGTCCGACACCACCTTCTACCTCCGCGCCACCACCGGCGACCCCACCAACCCCGTCGTCCGCATCCTCTCCACCCAGGTCAGCGTCCTCAGGCCCGACCTCGAAATCGGCAACCTCGACGTAGGAGGCACCCTCAACGTCGCCGGCGGCTGGTTCGAGGATTCCGTCGACCTGCCCACAGATCCCACGGGCAACGGTGTCCGGCACTACGTCGTCCCGGACGACGGATTCTTTGAAGGGTGGGTAAGACTGGAGCCCAGCCAAAACACACACCACGTGTTCCTGCGCGTGTGGAATTCCCATGACTACACCAAGGTGTCGCAGGCAACCGCGTACAGCGACCCGCGCGACGCACAATACGCCTCTCTCTTCAGGACGGCCCGGAAGGGAGAGAGCATTTACATTGCCAGGAGTGGCCCCGTCGAAAATACCGGCTTTGAGGCCCACCTGAGGTTCACGCGGATGGGCCGCAAGAGCTGAACGGCCCTGGCCCGCCTCGCACAGCGAGCTCGCCTGTCGCACGTGCGTGACCGGACAACCGGCAGACAAGACACCGGTGAGCTTTCCCAGGTTCAACACGCTGACCCTCCCGGGGAATGCACCAGCCGCACCGCAGTACGCAATGCGCGATGGCTGATGGCTGATGGCCGGCACCGGCCCGACGGTGCGCGCGCACCGCACCGCGATGCGCACCGTGGTGCGCTCGGCGGCCGGCCGACTGGCCGATGGTGCGGCCCCGGTTCTGAGATAGCGTTCCATCCCTTTGTTTCATCCTAAGATTGCCGGTTTGAGGATGGTTCATGTGCCTCGCCATGTGAGGGTGGATTCCTGGGTGAGGGCCTCACCGACGCCCCGAGGCCCTGCTCGGCGACAAGGGCTACGACTCCAACCCGAACCGGGAAGAGCTGCGCAAACGCCGGATCCTGCCCGTCATCTCCCGCAGGGGATGCCCGAACACCAAAGACATGGGCAAGCTCCGCTACGTCGTGGAGCAGACCTTCGCCCTGCTCCACCAGTTCAAACGACTCGCCGCCCGCTGGGAACGCCGCACCGAACTCCACGACGCCTTCGTCTCTCTTGCCTGCAGCCTCATCTGCTGGCGCCGGCTTAAGAAGGCCCGCTCATGATCCTGTTACGAGCTCTCAGCGCGGCATCAAGGTTGAAGCCGAGCGGCTCCGCGAGGCCTTCCGCCAGGACTGGGCCCCCAGCCGCCCTTGGTCGAGGACGAACTGGGCAGGCAAATGCTTGCGCTCCTGGGCCAGCTCACGGCCGCCTGCGCCGCCGCAGACGAACTCGCCCAGGCGGTGGAGGAAGTCTTCCCGCAGCATCCTGACGCGGAGAGCACTCCGACTGGCACGCCGCTGCCCAGCGCAACCTATTCGACCGGCTGCTCGGCCGGCTCCACCACTGCCCCAAGAACCGCCGGCTGTTCGACGAATGCGCCACCTTCCCCCCTCGGACGAAGCCCTCAGTACGGCGGTCGCATAGGCCGAGGACCGATCAAGTTGGAGGTTTCACCCAGGGAGCCAGACGTTCCCAGACTGCCAGATTCTCGCGCCAGTAACGGAAGACGGTTCCCTGGACGATGTCGAGCTGTCCGGCTGCGACCAGGCCGGAGGCCAGACTCGGCCCGCCCGCATCGGCCTCGAAGGCAATCACCGTCAATCGGGAATCACCAAGCCAAGCTCACGCAACTGCGGAAGGCAGGCCTCCAGACACGCCTCCAGAGAGACGGCGTCCGTGCGAACCAGGAGATCATCCCGCAACGGAGCCCCGCTCGCGACGAACGTCCAGGGCTTCGTCGCATGGCGCATGCGCTCGGCGTCGACCTTGAACAACACCGTCACACCCTGCTCTGCCAACGACTCCATGACCCGCGCTACGTTCATCGCGTCTCCACCCCCTGCCTGAAATCGAACAGCCAGAAGGCTACACCGGCATCTCAGGACCCCGACTTGACCGCTTGGCACCGTGAGGTGTCTACCGCCTCGCCAGCACCCGAGCCCGCGCCGAGGAGTCGGTCAAGGCCGGCTGATCCTGTCGTAACTGCCTGCTGGTCCCGAGTTCCGGACGAGAATTGGAGTCCAGGCGGACTGATGATGGGGGATGGCCGTGAGGCACACGCTGAACTTGTGGCGTCAAAAGCTCGGAGAGGTGCCCGAGTCGGTCTGGCGACAGACCGAGCTCCGCGTGCTGATCCTCGCGGACAACGGACTTACGGCCATCCCTCCAGCCATCGGGCAGCTTCACCGGCTGAACACCCTGGACCTGGGCCACAACGAGCTGTCGTCGGTGCCCGAAGAACTCGGCAAGCTGACCGAGCTCAGCGGCTGCCTCTACCTCCACGACAACCAGCTGACACGGCTTCCGGACTCTCTGGGAGACCTGACCCGGTTGCGTTACCTCAGCGTTGCTGAGAACTCCCTCACCACCCTGCCGGAGATGATCGGTGGGATGAGCGGCCTCATCGAGCTCAGGGCGCAGCACAATCGGCTCGTCACCTTGCCCGATGCCATCGGCCAGCTCCGCAACCTGCGTGAGTTATGGCTCAGGGGGAACGCGATCGAGCACCTGCCGATGTCGGCAGCCGGCCTGCGCGAACTACGCCACCTGGACCTACGCGAGAACTCTCTGATTGGGGTGCCGGAGTCTCTGGCCGGCCTCCCGCGCCTGCGTCAGATCGACCTGCGGAGCAACCGCCTTGGCCAGCTGCCCGACTGGCTCGCCCTGATGCCATCGCTGGAGAAGTTGGATCTGCGGTGGAACGAGGTCGATCCCTCGCTACCGCTCCTCAGCAAGCTGGAGCGGCGGGGGTGCGTCGTCCTGACGTGACAGAGACGACACCACCTCTCGCCGCAGTGCCGCTATTTCTCGGGTTCTGGCTCAACTTCTGGATGTTGTTGGTGATCTTGTCGGGGCCTGTTGGCATGGAGCTGATGCGCCCCGTGCTGCTGCCTGACTTGCAGCCGAGCGAGGCGGGTCGGACATTCGGGTGTTCTGGTGTAACGGCAGGCAGGGTTCTACGCTCGTGGGCGAACGAGGCGGGCGGTCGAGCCGTGAGGTATCCCCGGGTGGGGAGACGAGGGGGGAGTGCTTCGTGCCGAGGGCAGCGTTTCAGTTTCCTGCATTGCAGTCGAACGATCCGGACAGTCTCGGGGGCTTTCAGCTGGTGGCGCGGCTGGGCGAGGGCGGTATGGGGCAAGTGTTTCTCGCGCTTTCCCCCGGCGGACAGCCAACGGCCGTGAAGGTGATCCGTCACGAGTTCGCCGGGGACGCGGAGTTCGGACAGCGATTCGCGCGCGAGGTGGGCGCCGCGCAGAAGGTGCGCGGTGCCCACCTCGCGCCGTTGCTGGACGCCGACCCCCAGGCCGAGCGGCCATGGCTGGCCACGACGTACGTGGCCGGGCCCTCCCTGCGGGACCTGGTGGCTGACCATGGGCCGCTGCCGACCGAGCAGGTGGTGCTACTGGCCTGGGGCATCGCCCACGCCCTCGCCGACATCCACGCCGCGAACGTGGTGCACCGGGACCTCAAGCCCGGGAACATCATGCTGGACGAGAGCGGTCCGAAGGTCATCGACTTCGGCATCGTCAAATCTCTGACGCAGTCGGTGACCTATAGGAGCCATTCCACCCGGATCGGCACCCCGCTGTACATGTCGCCCGAGCAGGCCTCGGGCCGCGCCGTCGGCGCGGCCTCCGACATCTTCGCTCTCGGTTCCACGCTGTACTTCCTCGCCGCCGGCCGTGAGGCGTTCGCCGCGGAGAACGAGTGGGCCGTTGCCCACCGCGTCGTCGCGGACGACCCGGACGTGTCCGTCTTCACCAGCGCTCGGTCCGGGCGCCTGGATGGGGATCACTGGTGCCCGCGCGGCTATCCAGGCGCGCACCAGCGCTTTGCGCGCCCTCACTGTCACCGGTTCGGAAGCGGAAGACACCGCCTTCCGTCATCAGCCCGATTCCCCGCATGTGATGGGTGGCGACGAAGGCGGCGGGACCCGGGAGACCGGGCCTGTCGCCTCATCGGCTCCCGCCGCGTTGCCGGGTACTCAGAAACTGCCGCAGCAGGTGCCGAACCCGTTCGGGCCCCCATCGGTGGGCGAAGTGATCGGCACCCATGTGGCAGAGATCCTCCTGGCCGCGGGAGCGCTCGTCTGGGCGAGTTTCAAGCCGCTCTTTTCGGAGACCTGGAAGAAGGAGCCCTCCGGCACTCAAGTGGCACACGTGATCGAGCGCTTCAACTGGCAGCACCCTTGGGAGGCAATTCCCAGCGGCATCCCCGGAGTGACGACGAGCTGGCAGGCGATACCCATCGGGATCATCGGTACAGCGGCTGGCCTCGCCTTGGCAGTCCTGTTCCTGCTGAGGCTGGCCGACGACCAAGACCTGAAAAAGTGCGGCCTGGCGGCCGGCGTGATCTGTGCCGGCTGGATCACCATCGTCACGCTCCTTGGTCTGTGGGTGCTCGCGATGACACTCGGCTGGGAGCCCTCGGATGACGCCAATCCCGGATACACGATTCGCACCGTGCTCTTGCCTGGAGGATGGCTGCTACTGCTCGCAAACGGCCTGATAGCTGACGCGCTCCGGCGCACGCAGGGAAGCGGGGCCCTGGCGTTCGCTGGATGAATGCGACGGGCACCGGCCGCCCTACTGCAACGGTGTCTGTTATGACGGTTTGTCGGCTTCTGGACTCGGCTCCCGGACCCCAGGTGAGCTGACCTGGCGGGCTCTTCGGCGGCCCGCGGCCGGGCCGTCGGCTCGGCCGCCACGTCGAGCACGAAGGGAGCATCGGGGTGCCGCGCGGTTCGTCGACGACGAGGTTCTCGGACGGAGCGGCGAAGTCGACGGCGAAGCCGCGCACGCTCCCGCCGTGCCGGGCCCGGCTTGTGGGCCGGCAGCGCGGTCATCGCGGAGGGGGCGGGGGCGACGGAGAGCAGGGTGCGGCGGCGCACGTCGGCGATGAGGTGACGGACCACGATGCTGCCGCGCCCCGCCGGGTTGTGGGGATCGGCCGCGCCGCCGATGCTGGCTTGAGTCATCTCGGGGGTCGCTTCGAATACGGGGGAACTCATGGCCGCTGTGCGGGGGCGGGACGTTCTCGAAGCCTCGCAGGTTCGGGTCCTGTCGGCCGAGGGCGAGGTGGTCGGTGCCGGGTTCCTCGTCGCCGCCGACGTGGTGTGCAGTTGTGCCCACGTCGTGGCCCGGGCGCTCGGAGTGCCCGACAATGCGCGGTCGGCACCGGGTGGGTTGGTGCACGTCGATTTTCCGCTCCTGGCCGGCTGCCCCGCGGGGCGGGCGGCCGTGGTGTCCTGGAGGTCCGGCGGGCAGGACGTCGCGTTGCTGAAGCTGGAGGCGGTCGTCGAGGGCGCCCAGCCGGTACAGCTGGTCGACGGGACCGGTGTCTGGGGTCACACGTTCCGGGCGCTCGGCTACCCGGGTGGTGCCGACCTCGGGGTGTGGGCCTCCGGGACCCTGAGGGCCGGGCAGGGGTCGGGCTGGGTGCAGATGGAGGCGCACGAACCGGGTCCGCGGATCTCGGCGGGATTCAGTGGGTCCCCTGTCTGGGACGACGCGCAGGAAGGCGTCGTGGGCATGACGGTCGCCGCGCATGTAGGCGAGCGCACCGCCTATCTGCTGCCGTCCGCCGAGCTGGTCGACGAGGAGACGCTGCGGTCGCGGTGCCCGTTCCAGGGACTCGCGCCGTTCTCGGAGGTCCACGCGGAGTTCTTCCACGGGCGCGACGGCGATGTCGCACGCGTGTACGCGGCCGTGCGCAGGCGGCCCCTGACGCTGGTCGCCGGGCCCTCAGGGTGCGGGAAGTCCTCACTCGTGGGGGCGGGGGTGCTGCCACGGCTGCGGGCCGATGGGATGGGTGTCTCCCGGCTACGGCCCGTGCCGGGGGTACGGGCGGCCGTGGCGCTGGCGAGGGTGCTGACAGGTGTTCTGGAACCGGGGCTCGACGAGATCGAGCGGCTCGCGAAGGCGGAGGAGCTGGCAAGACTGCTGAGTGGCGACGGCGGCCTCCCGTCCGAGTTGCGGAGCAGGATCCTCGCCCGCGGTGGAGGAGCCGGGCACGTCCTCTTCGTCGACCAGTTCGAGGAGTACGCGGCAGCCGAAGCCACCGCTGCCCGTGACCTGTTGGCGCTCCTTGCCGCGCTCGCGGGCGAAGACGGACCATCGGCATTACGGGTCCTCGCGACCGCGCGGCCGGACTCGCTCGACGCGCTGGTGACGGCCGACACATCCGATCTGCTCAGCGACGCCGTGGAGTTCCTGGCGCCGCTTGCCGGTGAGGGACTGGAGCGGGCCGTGACCGGGCCCGTCCATGACATGCCGGGGCTGTGGTTCGAGCCGGGGCTGCCGGAACGGATCATTTCGGATGCGGGCGACGAGCCCGGACGGATGACCCTGGTCCAGTTCGCCCTGACCGAGCTGTGGGAACGTCGCACGCGGTCGATGCTGACCCACGCCGCGTACGACGAACTGGGGGGTGTGGCGGGTGCGCTGGTCGGATACGCGGACGACACGCTCGACAAGCTGGCACCGGCCCGGAGGGACCTCGCCCGGCGGCTGTTCGCTCAATTGGCCCGGCCGGAGGCTGACGCCTTCCTCCGTCGTCCGACCCGCGCCGGCGACCTGGCTCCCGAACTCGTCGGCCTGGCCAAAGAGCTCGCGCCGAGCAAGCTGGTCGTCCTCTCCAGGGGCCCGGGCGACGTCGAGGAGGTCGTCGATCTGGCACACGAGGCACTGACCCGGCTCTGGCCGCGCCTGCGGCAGTGGCTGGCCGACTCCCGGGACTTCCGCGCCTGGCAGGAGCAGTTGCGCGCCGATCACCGCCGCTGGTTGGCACAGCAGAGGGAGTCACCGCGGCTGTTGAGCGGCACTGACCTCGCCGAGGCGGAGCGTCGCCTGGCCGGGCACCCTGACGACATATCCACGGACGAGCGTGAGTACGTACTCCTGAGCCGACGTCACTCCCGGCGCGGAGGCAGGATCAAGAAGGCAGCCGTGGGAGCGCTGGCCGTTCTCACCACACTGTCGCTCGTTCTGACGGTGGTCACCGTACGGAGCCTTCGGGTGACCGAGGACCAGCTGCGGTTCCAGGCGGCGGCACTGCTGGCACAAGCCGCCGACGACACCCCCGGCACCGACCCGGCTGCCGCGCTCCAGCTGGCCCTGGCCGCATGGAGCACCCGGCAGACCCCGAAGACCCGCGACGCGCTGATGCATCAGTACGCCCGGGAGCAGTACCTGGTGGGTGCCCACCCGTCCGTCTGGAAGGGCCGGGCCGAGAACATGGACGCCACGCCGGACGGCCGTACGCTCGTCGTCAAGTCGGAGCCGTCGGGAGGAAGGGTATCGACGTTCACCGTCGTCACGGGCGCCCTCGAAGGCACGGTCAAGGCGTGGGAAATCGGCGGAGTTCCAGCCGACGTGGACGCCACCGACCTCAGCCCGGACGGCAGCCTGTTCGTAGCGGCCTCCGAGAACGAGGTCCGGCTGTGGCGGACGAACGACGGGTCGGGGCACGAGCCCGTCGTCCTGAACCGCGGGGAGCACAAAATCGCCGAGAAGAACGCAACGAGCCTGGACTTCAGCAGTGACGGGAAGCGTCTGCTGCTGACGATGAAGGACAACTCCATGGAGTGCTACTACCACCCTGAGGTGTGTGTCCCGCCTTTCGCCGAAGTGTGGGAGGTGCCCTCCGGAAAAAGGATTCCCGTCGCGGCCGATCTCCTGACCGACAACAGGCTGTCCGAGGTCGCGTTCACCGCGGACTCGGACGCGGTGGTGCTGTCGACCTATTCGGGGAAGGCCGAGCGCGAGGTCATCGTCAAGGACCTCGCCACCGGGCGTCGGCTCTACGGCCTCGGACCAGAACCCGACGGCAGCATCTACGCCCAGTCGGTCCGAGCGGGCGGCGAAGTCGCGCTGACATGGGCCGACGGCAAACCGTACGTGCAGACGCTCGGCCGCACGCCCGGGCCGCGCGTCGCGATACCCGACAACGGTTCGTTCGCCACTGTCGATGCCACGGGGAACTACGGCATCGAGGGCCGTCCCGGCATCGGCGATGTCAGTGAGGGCGGGTATGTCGAGTCGACTCTGACCGACGTGCGGACGGGGCGGCTCTATCACACGCGCATGCCGACACCAGGTGAGATGGGCACCCAATACGCCCGGATCGCGGTGGTACCGCGGGCGGACGGCACGCTCGTGGCCCTCATACCCGTCGGCACCACCCTGATGGAGGTGCGGGCGGAGCGGACGGGCAACGAGCAGTTCCGGGCCGGGGACAGTACCAGCGGCAGGTTCGCGCTGTCGCCCGACGGACGCTTCGTGGCCAAGGTCGGCGACAAGACCCTGGAGGTCCTTGACGCCTCCCGCACGGTCCGGCGGTCCGTGGAGATTCCGGCCGAGGCGGCCCACGGCGACTGGGAGGTCACGTGGACCGCCGATTCACAGTCGGTCGTGGTGTGGGGGCGCAAGGCCGGTCTCCAACGCGCCTACCCGGTATCCGACCTCGGACAGAGCGTGCCGCTCCCCCAGGAGGCCCAGAAGGGGGAGGAAGTCGACAGCGTCGTCGGAGTGCAGGGGCGCGAGATCGTCCTGTTGACCGCGAACGGCACGCTGGCGCGGCTCGACGCCGATCGCGGGACCGTCCTCACCCAGCCCTTCCTCGCCCACCCCGGCCCCAACAACAACAGGGGCCTGCTCGGCGACTTCTTCGTCTACGGCCAGCTCATGGCCCGTCCGGGGCATCCGGGTCAGGTCGCTTTCGTTACCAGGGCGGGCGGCGCTCGTGGCGAGGTCCGGTTGTGGGACGTCAGGGTCCCGGAGCAGGCTGCGCCCCTGGTGGGCCCCGCCGTCGGCTCCTCGCTCACGGAACGGTCCTTCGGCAGCTCCCTGGTGTTTTCCTCCGACGGCTCGCGGCTCGCGGTGGCGAACTCCGACGGGCGAATCCGCATATGGGACGTCGACCGCCGGACACGGCTGCAGCAGGAGGTGCCGCACCCCAGCCTGAACCGCCTGATCGGGTTCACGCCGGACGGCAGGCTCCTCACCTACCTGAACGGAATGATCAAAATCTACGATCTGGCGAACGGTTCCTTCCTGTCCCTGCCGGCCGCGGAGCACAGTGAAGAGGTCTCCGACACCACGGCGCAGGTGGCGTCGGACCACCAGCTGCTGATCGACAACGCCGGGGGGCGCCGGACCTTCGACCTCCGCCCTGAAGTCCAGTTCCGCACGCTGTGCGCCGGCGCCGGACGCGACTACACGGAGAACGAACGCAAGCTCCTTCCGAAGGGCACACCGTCCGGGCGCCCTTGTTCCTGAAGGATCCAGGCGTGGAGCCGGTACGCCGAAGCCCCACTGCCACGATCGTGTAACCAAGTCGCTCACGGGCAACGCCGTGCGGTTCCCTTCCGCACAATCCCTTCTATGACCGCTTCAGAGAATGTGACTCTCGACGACGGCACCACGGTCCGTTTCCTGCTCGCCGACGTCAGCCCACCCGCGTCGAAGCGGGACGACCCGGTCGACGGCCTCGGCCCGCTCGTCCCCGTGGGCCGGCGGGGGGACGCCGTCGCCGCCATCGCCGCCGACGCCCTGCGAAGCACGCTCAGGCCGCTGGGGGCCCTTGTCCAAGAGGTCCACTCCGCGATGGTCACGGTGCCCGCGCCGCCGACGGAGATCACCGTCACGTTCGGCATACAACTGAACCAGGACCTGAAGTTGGGGATCGTCAGCGGAAACGGCCAGGCGCACCTGACCGTCACCGCAAGCTGGAGCCCCACTCCCGAAGCCCCCGTCTCCCCCGCCTGAGCTTGTGCTTTATGGTCTGGTCCGGTCGCGTTCGATGATGCTCTCGGGGCGTCGGACGGTTTTGCCCACGTCGTAGCGGGTGGCGGGTCGCTGGTTCTTTGAGCCGAGGGGTCTGCCGGGGCCGGGCCGGGTGGGTTTGGGTGCACGGGCCGGACAGGGCAGGTGTGGGCGGAGGTTCCTGAACCCGCGGCGGACCCGGGCCGGAGTGAGCCGGTTCGGTTTCGCCGGACGCTCCCGGGGCCGGCGGACGTCCTCGGCGAGCGGCCGGGCGAGACGGAGCTGGGTGTGCGCGACGATGATCAGCCACGTCCACCGGTCCGCGGCCTCGGGGGCGCGGAGCTTCGGTCGGGTCCAACCGAGGGTCTGCTTGATCATCCGGAACGTGTGCTCCAGGTCGAAGCGTCGCAGGAACGCCTGCCATCGCAGATCGACGTCGGGGCCGGCCATGCCGGTGGCGGAGGACCAAAGCCACAGCGGCAGCGGTTCTCCGCCGCAGGGCAGTCGGTCGACCTCCAGGTGGATCAGCGTCCCTTCGATGATGGGGAGTTCGCTGTCGTGGTCGATCCACGCGGAGCGGGTGGTGAGCCTCGGGTGGATGCGGTCCCACGCCATCGCGCGTGCGGTGCCGTAGCGGTCGGTGAGCTGGGTGGTCGCCGCGTCTGGTTCGCCCCAGGTGGCGGGCTTGGCGAAGCGGAACTCCTTGCCGTGCTTGGGCGGCCGGCCGCCTTGGGGATAGGCCAGGGCGTACTCCAGCTGTGTCGGCGTCGGCCGTCGCATGACACGGTCCGATCGCATCCGTCCCAGGACCTCGACGGGCAGTCCGGCGAGAAGGTAGGCCATACGCGGGGCGTCGTAGCCGGCGTCGAAGACGATGAGGATGTCCGGATCACCCTCGCACCAGCGTCCACCGACGACCAGGTCCTCGACCACCCGGCGGACCTGGCGGGCGGTGACCTCGGCGACGTCGTCCTCGGGGCCGAGTCGGACGGCGTCCAACAGCTGGCACCAGGAGGTGCGGCCTGCTTCGAGAGCGGCGACGAACGAGTACGGCCAGCCCGGGATCATCAGGTGCTGGTCCCGGCCGCGACCGAAGGTGTGGCAGAACAGCCGGTCCGCGCTGCACTCGGCATCCGGCCGCAGCCAGTTGGTCACGTCCACGGCCAGGACGAGCCGGTCATCGGCCGCCCGAGGCTGGGGCAGCGCGGCCAGCGTCCGTCGCAGCCCGTCGATGTCGATGCGGCCGTGATTGAGAGCGTCGTACAGAGCGCCGTGCCCACGACGGTGCTCGGCCAGCAGCGTCAGGTCCACCGGCGCCCTCACCGGCCCATCTGCGCACAGCAGCGCGTCCGCAAGATCGAACAGTTCGTCACCCCGCGCGGTCAGACACGCGAAGAAGTCCTCCCGGAAGTGTGACGCTTCGGCGAACGGCTTCCGCTGGACATCGTGGTAAAGCAGACTCATTCCCCGCGGCCTTCGTTGAGTTCAGGTGCGTCCTTGGTCGGAGCACATGATCAGACGAAGGCCGTTTCCACATCCGGCGAACTCCCGGACGAGCCACTTAGTTCGAAGATCGTTCGAGCCGACAAGCGGCCGTCACACGGTCTCGGCGCTGATGACGACGTCAACGGCACGAGCCCATCCCTGCGGATCGTCAACCGAGACCCGAACCCGACGCCTACCTGGGTTCCCGAGCAGGGAAGTGGTGAATCGACTCTCGCCAACGACGTCCCCCACTACCAGCCGGCCGTCACTCAGCAGAAGATGCCCGTCGAACACGGTCGTCAGCGGCTCTCTGTCAGGTCCGTGGTCATCCGCGTCACCGTGATCATTGAAGACGCGGACCTTGACCAGCACGACCTGGGCCTGCACTCGAACGATGACGTGAGTGTCGCAGGCAGCGGCAGGAGCGCCGTCGAGGGCCAGTGTCGTGGGGATCCACTCGGTCGAACCGAGCGCCATCACCGGGTGGTTCACATACAGGTCTACCCCTGCGATCTGCACAGCCTGACTCCCAGTCCATCCGTGACGTTCAGCGGAGGATAGAGCCAGGCACTGACAAGAACGTCTCGAGGTTAAAGCACAAGCTGAGTACCTGTGTCTGAGTCGCCCATGACAAGTTGGGTGTCCAGCTGCCACGGCAGATCGGTTTGGGGCGTCCTCTTCCAGGCCCGAGGCTTACCCTGCGTTCCATGGAACTGGATGCTGAACTCCGTGCTCTAGCAGCCCAAGAGGACCTGCCCGCTGACCTGGTGCGGCGCTTGCTCCAGCACTCGGGGGCCCGGCGCTCGGTGGCGTTGCTGCGTCGGGACCTGACGGACGAACTGATAGCGGAGATCATCGACCTCGGCTCCGTACGGACTCTCGCCGCGAACTCCTCTGTGCCCTCTCGGATCAGGGCCCGCTTCGCGGAGCATCCGGAGCCGGCTGTCCGGTGTGCGGTCGCGGCGAGCGTCAGGGACGAACCTCTGGGGCTGCTCGCCCGTCTGGCGGCCGACCCGGACCCTTCCGTAAGGTCGTTCCTTGCGATGAACGAGCATCTGCCGGCGGAGTTGCTGGAGCTCCTGGCCGCGGACTCGGAGGCCAGTGTGCGGTCGTCGGTCATCCAGCGCTGGCGTGATGCTCCGGACAATGTCCGCAGGATGTTGCTGACCGACGCCGATCCAGGCATCCGCAGCGACAGTGTTCGGGCATTCGCCCCTCCGGCAGACCTCCTGCCCGGACTGCTGGCAGATCCGGCGACCCGTGCTGCCGCGGTCGCGTATGCCATACCGACTCGTGAGCTGGCGGCCGACTCGGATTCCGATGTGCGGGAGGCTGTCGCCTCACATCCGGATCTGCCTCCCGGTCTGCGTGACCTCCTGGCAGAGGACCAGGACATCTTCGTCAGGAACGCGATCGCGGCCCGGTCGGATATCCCGCCGGCGCTGCGTGAGCAGGTTGTTGTCACGTTGGAGCCCGACGGCCCCGTTGCCGAGTGGATGCTGGCGTTCAGCCGGGGCACCCACACGTGTCCGCCAGCCGCACCAGCCGCGCCGAATCTCACGCGGCAACAGGCAGAATCCTTGCTCGCTCAGGCCGGGCTGTAAGGATGAGCTCCCGTCGTCAAGCTGCCTGAGGCAGGACGGCCACGGACGCTGAGCGTGCCCGGCAGCCGGGTGTCCGGCCGACGGCCCCGACGGCGCCAGAACCGAGATCGGTCCTCTCGAACACCAACGAGTCCCAGAACGGTGCATCGGTCTGCATGACCAGCACCATCACCGTCCACAACCTGCCGCAGCGCGGCTGAGCAGCGTGGATGGCGGTCGACTCGGCTCAGGCCAGCGCGGCTGCGGAGCGCACGGAGGGAGACGGGCTCTCGGTCGCGGGCCGCTCCCATGGCAACAGGCCCGCTTGTCGATGTCGAGCCAGGTGACATGCTCGCTGTACCCGTCGTGCTTGTCGTCGATCACGCACTCGACTCTGGGTCTGTGTGAAGCGGCTCTCTGGGGCGTTGTGCGTGGACGCGGCGCACGCGCTTCACCGTCACCGCCGCCGGGAGACCGGCAAGGAGGAGGGACAGCCCCACCGGGAGCACCCCGGCCCACACCGTTGGTGAGACATACGCGGTGCCGGATGTGCCGTCCACCAGCCACGCGCGGACCGGTTGCGAATCGATGTCGCCCTCGACGGGGACTTCGAACGACGAGCCGCCGTCGTCCGGGGTGAAGGTACCCGAGCAAAACGTCGACGTTCCCGCATTGGCCACGGTGTTGTCGTACGTCCGGCAGTCGGCTTCGGTCACGGTGCCGGGCTCGCCCCACAGCGCCGCCCGAAGCTCTGCGGTGAAGTTCGTCAGTACGACGTAGGCCAGAAACAGCCCGACCAGACAGGCCAGCGCCAGCCACGGGGCGGGTCCGACCTGCTCCCGCCTGCTCTGTTGCCCGTCCAGAACGTTCCCACCCTCGCTCATCCCCACCCTCGGATCGCCGACGGACCTCCATGGTGACCCATTCGAGATGCCCTCGGAAGCCCGCCATGACGTGCCGGTGGGCTCGCACGATCGTTGAGTCGACCGACACCAGCCGACCGATGTCGTCGGCCGCGGCCTTCTCCGCCCGGACCGCCCGCGGCAGCCGCGAGAACGTCGCTGTCGGGTCGTTTCGGCAACGCGTTGAGGTGCCGCGCCAGACGCCGCGGCCCCGGCCTTGATCCGCCGGATAAGTCCTGGGTGCGAACTCGCATCACCGCTGGTCACAGATCCCGCCTCTGGGCGAGCGCCGTACATGGCGAATCCCGCCACCTGAAGCGCCCAGTCACAGGATGGAGTATCCCGTGCGATCAACCTTGAGCGCGTGCCATCGAACCTTGGTAGTTGAGAGGGCGCGTGATCGAAGGCTGGTCGTCCCTGGTCCGATACCAGCCAGATCGTGTGGGGTCCACGCCGGCTGCGGCGGTGCGGCCAGTCTTGCGGCTTAGATGGCCCTTGATCATGATCACTGAGACCGGGGAGAACCAGTGACCACCACCGCTGACACCATCCAGACCTTGAAGTCGAATTTCGAGGCCAGCGGCTACCAGGGGGAGTGCATCGTCAACTTGGTCGTCGAGGACGGCGAGAAGTACACGCTGAACATCAAGGACCAGGGCCGTACCTGCGACGTGAAGCAAGGCGAGAGCCCTGACGGCGAGGTCACGCTCATCATGGGTTCGGAGACCCTGAACGCGATCACCACAGGGAAAGTGCGACCCGAGGAGGCGTGTTCTTTGGCGGCAAGCTGCGCTTGACGGGCGACCCGCAGCTGGGGCTGAAGGTCTGTCGGTCGTTCGGTCCGGCTTGATCGGCCACCAACATGATGGCCCTCAGCTGCTGGGCGGCTGAGGGCACCACTCCATGCCCGACCCTGGAAGAGGGGTGTGAGGGAGGCGTCGCGGATGGCGCTCAGGTGGCGTTCGACGTGTTGCAGCTCGACGGCCAGGAGGTCCTGACCCGCCCGTACGCCGAGCGCCGGACCCTGCTGGAGGCCCTGTCAGCTTCTCTACACCCTCCGAAGTCACGCCCGGAGCCTACGCAGCCGGTACCGCCGGGTTGGATTCCCTCAATCGCCGCGCCGCTGCTAGTCGGTGGTGTCGGGGGCCCTATGGGTTTCGTCAAGCGGTGGGTAACGTCCGTGACGGCTGGTCTTGAGCCGGGGAGAGCCTGATTGACCAGGGGCAACGGCTTTGATCGTTGAGTCGGCGTTGTGGAACCGAAGGGGTTGTGCGGATGAGGGTTCTGTTCTTTCCCGATGAGGATGGGGTGGACGTCTCGGGCGGTGCGGCGGAACTCGTCGTCCTGGCCCTCGCCCTCGCCGCGGGAAAGGGCGGCACGGAAACCACCACCTCGGCTGAACCGGGCTTCGGGGGCACTGAACTGGCTTCCGTCGAGGTGGTGAGCACCAGCGGCCCAGGTGTCCGTATCCGAGTTGATTCGGAGCGCAGCGCTCTACTCATCGAGGGTGACCGGCGGGGCTTGACGGCTCTCGCTGACGAAGTTCAGTCGATTGCGGAGATGGACGACGGCGGGCACCAGCACATCGAGTACTTCCCGGATCACTACTACCTTGTCGCTGGGTCACTGGCCATGGTCGTAAACAGTCCTCATGGCGGCATGCCGACTCGATGAACGACTGATAGCAGTGGCTGGCTGTGGTTGGCAGAAGGTTCCGTCGCGGAGCATCGCGAAGAGGACGTCGGCCCTGCGTCGGGCGAGGCAGAGCAGGGCCTGGGCGTGGTGCTTGCCCTGACTGATCTTCTTGTCGTGGTAGGCCCGGGAAGCGGGGTCGGACAGGGCAGCGAACGCGGAGAGGAAGAAGGCCCGTTTGAGCTGCTTGTTTCCTCTCCTGGAGGGCTGTTCGCCACGAATCGAGGAGCCCGAGTTGCGGGTCGTCGGAGCGAGACCCGCATAGGCGGCGAGGTGGGCCGCGGAGGGGAAGTTGCTGCCGTCGCCGACGTCGATGAGGATCCGGGCTCTGGTCCTGATGCCGACTCCCGGCATCGAGATCAGGACCTTCGAAAGAGGGTGGGCCTCCAGTAGTTCTTCGATCCGCCCGGCCGCAGTTTGCGCTGGTCGAGGACGGCGGTGAGGGAGCCGGCCAGGCTTGGGACGATCAGCGCGGCCGCCTCGGTGCCTGGCACCACCACGGTCTGTTCGTCCAGCGCGGTGAAGATGTCCTCGACCAGTCGCTCGGCCATCCGCTCCAGCCCGGCGATCCCGCGCTCGGCCGGGCCGCGGTCGAAGCGGGGCACCGCCCCCGGCGGATCTTCTGTTCGCCCGAGTGCCGGACCGCGGCCCGCGGCAGCGAGAAGGCGATGGAGAGCCGGACCTGCCCGGTCTGCGACGGCACCTTCGACTCACCCAAAACCATCCGGCAGGTCTACTGTTCCCCGACCTGCCGCAGGGATGCCGAACGCTACCGAGACCAGGCCCGCGAGCAGGACCGGGCCCGCGAGCAGGACCGGGCCCGCCGGCTCGGCGAAACGCCCCACCCGCCCGCCGCCTCGCCTCCCGTGATGCCCGGCCTGCCGCCGACGGCCAAACCCGCGACACGATCCGCCTACCGCCAGGCCCCGGAACGGGACCCGCTGGAGCCCACCGCAACCCGCGACTGCCCCCACTGCCAGAAGCCCGTCACCATCGTCGCTCTCCTCGCAACGCCGGAAGCCGCCCGCCCCTCCATGCCGACCGGCATTCCCGATGTCGTCCCACTCCGCAGGGCTCCATGACAGCACCATCAACTGGCCGGCAGCCCGGAAATCCGGCTGCCGACTGCAGGCCCTGATGGCAGAGTCTGCCCATGGCATTCCTACGTTGTGAAGCGGTCCGATGGGTCGATGACGAACCCCAGCCCGGCCTGGTCGAGGTCCGCTTCACAGACGCCCACCACCAGCAGTGGACGTTCGTCGACAAGTGGCCCGTCTTCGCCGGAGGGGACGACTTGGTCCCCGGCACCCGCTACCCCGTCGAGGTCGGCATCCTCTGCGACATCCTGACGACCGGCAACACCGCGGACACTTCGGACACAATCAAGATCTCCGTCACTCCTTGGGGACTCGAATCGCTCGAAGGACACGTCGAGTTCGAAGTGCGGGCTGATCAATTGACCACCAGCTGAGGTTCACGACTACCGGGCCCCGCCGACCTGACGGCCGGCGGGGCCCACGCATGCTCTCCGGCTCCCCACATTCCCCACACCGTTCAAGCCGCGACGAAGTGAGGCGAAGAGCGACAGCGGCCGTTTTCAAGGCTGTGACCGCGCTTCCGTGATGACTACCGCTGGATGAGGATTCGGGCTCTCAGCACGCGGAACGAGGCTCGGCCGTACATCTGCCGCTTGATCGTCTTGATGCGGTTGACGTGGCCTTCTACGACGCCGGAGCTGTACTGCAAGGTCAGGCCGGCCGTCACGGCGTCGATGTCGAACGTCATGAACCGGGCGAACCGGCGGATCGGCTGAGGTGCGTCACGCTCCACTTCGCTGATCCAGTCGGGCAGCAGATGGCCGGTGCGGTCGCGGACCAGGTCGGTGAACCGCTGCGCGATCTCCCGGGCGCGGGCGATGTCCGGGCAGGCCAGGCAGACCTCACCGAGCTGGACCTCGTCGTCTTCACTCAACGACTCACGGCGACGCATGATCCAGGACGTGATCGCGCGTGGGCTCGGAATCGGCGCCGGCGCGGGTATCGCAGTGCCGTCTCCAAGAGTCGCGACGTATCGGCGGACCGTCTGAACCGTGCCTCCGAATCCCCGCTCACGGACTTCGCGGAAGAGCCGGCTGGCGTCCGTGCATCCGTTGAGGAAGCGAGCTTGCAAGTAGGAGTGGAAGGGCGTGAGGAGTCCCGTTCGACGATGCCGGGCGGATTCGATGAGTACGGCGAGATCGGTGTCCCGGAAGTGCCGCACTGTCTTGCGGTCCATGTCCAAGCGGCGCGCGATCGCGCTGATCGTCCATCCTTTGTCGACCAGATCGAGGATGTCGGCGTGCCGGTGAAGGGTCCGCTCGACGATGGCAGTCTTCGGCAGCGCCGCCGGCTGATCCGGCACCCAGGTGTCAGGGACCGGGGCGTCAGGTTGAGCTCGCTCCTGGGCATGTTTCCGCAGGCAGGCGCGGTGCTGGTGACATGTCTTCTCCACCACGACGGACAGGTTCTGCAGCAGATGCCACCGGTCGGCCACCTCGATCGCCCCGGTGGCTGCCTGCTTGATCGCGCGGGTGTAGCCGGTGGCCCGGTCCCGGCAAATGACCTCTGCTCCGGGATGGGCCTCCAGCCAGGCAAGGAATGTCTCCGAGCTGCGGTCGGGCAGAACATCGAACGGCTTGCCCCGTTCCACGTCTACGAGCACGGTTCCGTATGTGTGGCCACGCCGGAAGGCGAAGTCATCCACTCCCAGGACCCGCGGAGCCCGGGCCGGCACCTCCGGCGCCGACAGCAGACGGATGAGCGACGTCCGGCGCCCAGACAATGCCAGCCGTCGGCAGAGGCGTTCTCCCGGGCGGCCCCCAAGCTCCATGGCCACGAAACGGACGAGGTCACGCATGGCCACCGACGATTGACCGTGTGACCTGGTGAAACCCTCAACCTGCTCAACGAAAGTCCGCCGGCGACACATGGGCATTTCGCAGAGGAACCGCCGCACCCGTAGTCGGACGAGCACCTCTCGGCCGCCGACAGGCTGATCGGCCAGCCGCCGCCAGTACCGGCTGTGAACCCGCCGTGCACCGTTGCCACAGTCCGGACAACGGCCAGGCGGTCCACTACCAACCGCGTCCACAAATAGGGTGCGGCCGGCGACATGCACCCGCTCGATCCTCAGCTCGATTCCCGGAAACAGGACGTCCGACAGTTCACGCAACCCCATACAGAAGTTGTGCCGCGACGAAACGATCCGGCATGCCAGCTTCTGCGGTGGCGATCAGTAGGGGCGCTTGATGTCGTGAGCCTCCAACGCGCTTTCGTAGCAGGCCAGCAACTCGTCGAGGTTGGCCAGCAGGATGGTGGCAGCCTCGTGCGCGTCATCGACGTCGCCCTGGGCGCAGGCTTCCACGATTTCAGCAACGTCGCCGCGCATGATCGACAGTGAGTCCCCCTGGATCAGCACGCCCGGGAAGTGACGTGGCGGCAGGCGGACAACCGCGTCGTTGCCTGGATCCGTGAACAGCTCAGCCTCAATGAGTTCCATCGGGTCATCCAACAGCAGACGCTGGACCGCATCCAGCCGTAGCCATCACGGAAGCGCGGTCACAGCCGTTTTCAAGAATCCCCATCATCCCAGGGCAAGTGAACCTCCTGGTAGGTCGCTATGTGCTCTGTCTTCACGTTGGGCACGCTCGTTCGGCACCCGGGTCTCGACGACGGCCGGTCGCGGCGGGTGTGCTGCAGGCGCTGGTTGAGGTGGTGCGCCAACTGCGCGAGCTCGGCCCGCACAGTCCGATTAGCTTGTACTGCATACGGGCATCGTGAAAACATGCAACCGTTCAACAGGTGGACGAGAGTGGCGATCGACGTCACTCGCTATGTGTGCGAGCAACACCTCGCAGACCGGAACTTCGAGTTTTACGGTCTCCAGGCTGCTGAAGCGCTCAACTACGGGCCCGGCAGCATCTACCCCGTCCTGCGCCGACTTGTAACCGCTAAATGGCTACTGGTCCGTGTGGAGGGAGCCGACGAGCCGCTTACCAAGGGCCGGCCACGGCGGACCTACTACCGAATCAACCCGGACCAGCTCGGCGCGGTCCGCCAGCGCGTCGCCGAGCTTGACGCGCGGGAGCGCTCATCGCGGCGGTCGCCACGCCCCGCTTCCCATCCGATGCCCGCGCCCAGTTCCGGGCCCGAGTTCGGGAGGGTGGAAGGGTGAGTTTGATCTCGAGCGTGGTGCGGTTTACGCGCGACTCTGAGAGCAGGATGGTGCGCCTCGCGCTCGCGGGCACCGTAGCAGTCGGGCCCGTCTCGTGCATCTGGGGATCACCTCAGTCCCCGGTGGCCAATTTCAGCATCGGTGTGAAGTGGACGTGGACCCTTGGAATAGGTCTCGGTCCGCTGCTGTTACTGCTGCTCGGCGACACGGTTGCGCTGATTTCTTGGGCGACACGAGATCTCCGGCGGTGGGCTGCGCCCTTGCTGCCGCTGGTGGGAACAGTGGTGCTGGCAGTTCCGGCGGCCGCCTTCCCGCCGCGTGCTCGTCGTCAGTGGCTCTCTGGAGTGCTGGAGGCATTCTGGCTGCGCCGGGAACACGGGTTCACCTGGATTCGGGTGCTTTTCAGCTTCGTGGGTACCTGGCCATTGGCCCTGTTCTACGAATGGAGGGACTACCTCACCAGTCGACCCAACGACCTGGACCTGGCGTCCATCAGCGAGAACGCCGGGCCCCAACCGCCTGAGAGCTACTGGAAGCGGCACCGTACGGAGATTTTCTGGGCGGCCGTCTTCGCGGTTGCGGCGGCCGTGGGCTACGAGGCGCTCACCGAACTCATGCACTACAACGGCTACTCCTGGCCATGGGAGACGCAGTGGTCCCCTGAGACTCTGTCGGTGTGAAATCGGCTGGTCTCCGTGCGAGGCCGTGCGCGATGCTGCACTCGTGATCGATCGAGAAGCCGCAGTCCAGATCGTTGAAGAGCAGCTGGCACGCGACTATGAGACGGACCGCGCGTTGCGCGCGGACCCGATGCTCATGACCATCGCGGGAGTGGAAGAGCACGAGCTGGTGTGGATCGTCTCCTGGACGTCCGAGGAGTACCTACGCACCCGGAATCCGGACTTCATGCTTGCCGGGAACGGGCCCTACTTGGTAGATCGACTCGACGGAAGCCTGCACCAGATCGGCGTCGTCTCCGCGGTGATCGATGGGTGGCAGGAGGACTACAGAACCCGTATCCGGGGCCAGGTTGTGCGGACCGCGGTGGATGATCTACACGATGAGGTCCGTGGTGTTGCGGCTGCTCGTGGGCGGATCCATGCAATGCACATCCTGCATCAGAGGTTGCCGGTGCTGTCTCTTGCCGAGGTCATCGAATACGTGGGCGCCTTGAAGGACGGCATTGTTCCGGATCATCTTGCAAGGATCGCCAAGAAGGAACTGGTGCCCTCTGTCGACCCGGTACTGGCTGCGACGACCATCCGTGGGGCCGCATCGAATACTGACTGACCTGGTGTCAGCTCTGCCGGCAGGTGGCGATGTAGTCGAACCAGTCGAACCAGTCGAACCAGTCGCGCCTGCCGGGCATCCGAACAACCGCTCAAGGGCGACCCTGGTACGCCACGAGTACGGAGAGGGCATCTCCGTCTCGCAAGCCGCGCAGACCACCACTGCCGCACGCCCGCACGCCGCAACCCCCTGTTCTCCTCTCTTGCGCATGCCCGGACCCCGATCGGGCACGCCTCACGCGGCAGGGTTGATTCATAGTTGTCGTGGCCACAGGTTGTTGCTGGTCAGGGCGGCCTGAGTAGGTCGAAGGGGCGGGTGTGGGGCGCGTAGGAGACCTCGCGCAGGCCAGCCGCGATGCTGCGGTTCCCGGCCTGACGGAGGGTGTCGGTGCGCGAGCCGCGCGCGGTCTGCGGTGTCCCGGTGCGACCCGCGTCCGGTCGGCGTGCCTGCGGGCCTTCGGGCAAGCCGAGTGCCTGGTACAGGGCCGTGAGGTGGTCGCGGGCGGCGAGGGCGTGCCGGACGGTGCGGCAGAGCTGTTCGCTCCGTTACTCCGACCGCTCCGGCCAGCGCCTACCCCACCCCTTGACCACCCGGTCGCCGACGGCGAGCGACCGATACGTCCGGCTGTTCACCTCGATGCTGAGCTCCCGCCCCTCGTCGGTGCGGATGTGCATCATGTAGTGGCCCGTCGGGCCGTAGGTACCGGTCGAACTGCTCACCCCCCGGCCGGTGACCACCCCGGTGTAGGCGTCCTTGCTCTCGCCCAACCCGTGCGCGGCGATCATCGCCAGGACCATGGCGAGCGGGCCGATGGAGAGGAGCATGACAACGGTGTTCGACATGTGCGATCCCCCTGCATCGACGACGGCACAGGCCATCCACGGCAGCGTACCGGTCTTGTGGACGCCAGCCCAGAAGGCGTACCCAGAGGGCTGTTCGGCCCCGGTCCGGGGCCAGGGCTGCCTCCTGGGCCGGGTGGTGGGCGTGGTGCAGGTCACCGGAGGGTAACGGGACTGGCGAGGCCGTCACGAACGCAAGGAGGCTCCGGTTGACGGGGTGGCCGACCAAAGTCGCCCTGCATCACCGGAGCCTCGATGTGCCGCCAGTCTGTCACCGTCTGCCTGATCAAGTCGCCCAGCCCCGCCACACGCGAACTGTCCGTGTTGACGGATCGGTTGACGGCTCTGCCCGACCCGCTCGACAGTCAAAGAACTACGTACTCCACCAACCACCAGGTCGTCATTGACGCGGATGCCCGCCTGGTCGTTGTGGTCGGTGAGGCTTTGCCCGGCAACCGCAACGACTGCCGGGCACGGGAGGAGTCTGGCGCGAAGGCCGCCGTTGGCAGGACCCTCACGATGGCCGACGGCGGCTATACGGGCACCGGCCTTCTCATGCCTCACCGCCGCACCCCGGGCGAAGAGTTGCCGGGCTGGAAGCGCGAGCATAATCGCTCGCACAAACAGGTCCGGCCCGCGTCGAGGACGTCTTCGCCCGCATCAAGACGGAAGATCCTCCGTGACTGCCGTCTCAAGGGCGACGGCGTCCGACACGCCATGCTCGGCATCGCCCGACTGCACAACCTCGCTCTCACGGGATAGGTCCGGCCATATGTGGGACCTGAGAGGTCCCCGGGAGACGGCTCCCCCTCCCAGTCTCGGAGGAGAATCAGGCGAGGCAGAACTCGTTGCCCTCGATGTCCTGCATCGTGATGCACGACTCGTTGACGCCATCGGCGCGCTGCGTCAGCACGTGTTTCGCGCCGAGCGCCATCAGCCGTGCGCATTCGGCCTCAAGTGTGGCCAGGCGCTCGTCACCCACGAGGCCGGTGCCGACCCGCACATCGAGATGCACGCGGTTCTTGACGACCTTGCCTTCGGGAACTCGCTGGAAGAGCACGCGCGGGCCCACACCCGAGGGATCAGTGCACGCGAAGTAGATCTCATCCTCAGGCGGCAGCGAGTGGTGGTACTCCTCCCACGTGGTGAAGCCCTCCGGGACTGTCGGTACGACGTACCCCAGCACCTCGCACCAGAAGGCGGCGAGGCGCGCAGGTTCCGCGCAGTCGAAGGTCACTTGGAACTGCTTGATCATTGACATCGGCGCACGATAACAGGGGCCCTGCTCATCTCCGCGGGCGGGTGGATCCACACGTTGCCGGGAGGACGGCCCTGCCATCCGCTGCTGTGTCGTGCGGTCACAGGGGTGAACCGAGGTCGGCGCCTCTCCCAAAGGGTGGGACCCAGGATCCGATCTCAGCCGACCAGTCTCGTGCCAAAGATCAGTTACGGCGGACAGCCCTTGCGAGCTCGTGCATGGTTGGCGGTGCGACGCTGGATCGTGATCCCTGATCATGTTCGTGTGGTGGGGAACGGGTGTCGTGCGGCGATCATCAGCGACCGGAGGATCACGGGGTTGTCGGCCGATGTGATCGCCGAACTCGTCGCCGAGATCGGCCCGCTATGACACGAACGGCACCAGGCGAGACTGGACTCCAAGCCACGGAATCGGGCCGTCGGCGCCGGCGCAAAGGACCGGCTGGTCTTCATCGACGGCCTCCTGGCCACACTCGTCCACCTTCGCCACGGTGCCACCCACGACGTGCTGGCCTGCTGGTTCGGCGTCGACCGCTCCACCATCACCCGGGCGATCGGCGAAGTGCGGCCCCTGCTCGCAGCACGCGGCTGCACCATCGCGGCCGGCCTCCTGCTCCGCACCCTCGCCGAGGTCATCGGCCACCTCGGAGCCGGCGGACAGACCGGGATCATCGACGGCATCGGGTGCCCGGAGAGGGCGATCAGCCGGCGCCGCGGGGAGGTAGTGAGCACGGACGACGGGTAAACCCGCCTGCTGGACACCGCCACCGGCCGCCCCCGCGACGCCCACGCCTATCCCACGGCCAAGCAGGCTGGCGGTTACTGGTCGAACACGGCGACCAGTCCACGGGGCAACTACCTCATGGTCGAATCCCTGGACGAGAACCTGAAGTCCAGCCTGACGGCCTGGGAAACCCGCACCAGGGGCAAAAGCTCTCGACGAGTGCCGGCGGACCCGCCTTCCTGGCGCCAAGCACTGGATGCACATCCTCACCGAAATCAAGAACCGCGGCGTGAACGACGTCCTCATGCTCGTCGGCGACGGCCTGAAGGGCCTGCCGGACGTGGTCGAGTACCTCTTCTTCACCGACGTCGACGTCTTGTCGGGGGCGTACCTCGGCATCCGAACACCTTCCGTCGGGGGCGTTCGCAACCACTGGCCGCGCTTCGCAAGTCCCTCACCTGGGACCAAGGCTCGTTGTGGTTCATCGATGCCGGAAACATGATCGTTCCCGATTCCGGCGATCGTGCGGTTGCGGGAGAACGGCTGGGAGGAGTTCAAGCCGTTCCTCCGGTTCGACACCGAGATCCGTCGCATCGTCTGCACCACCAACGCGATCGAGTCCGTGAACGCCAGGATCCGGCGGGCGGTCAAGGCCCGCGGGCACTTCCCGAACGAGACCGCAGTGTTTGAGTGCGTCTACATGGCGATCATGTCGCTCGACCCCACCGGGAATGGGGCAGGCCCACTGGAGCTGCGTTGGAAGACCGCGCTGAACGCCTTCGACATCACCTTCGGCGGCCGACTCTCCGCAGCCCGCCAGTAACTCCAACCACCCTCGTTACACCGTTCGATTGACAAACCCTCCGGGGCGGGTGGGCGGGCGCGGTGTCGCTGAGGGGAGGGTTCGATGCCCCACGCTGTAGCAACTGCAGCGCCGGGGCGGGTTGCCGGTAGTTGGGTGCCGTCCTTCCCCGGCCCGGTACGCGCGGGAGGGGAGGACGGCACCCGGGAGCATGGAGCTCAGGCGGTGGTGCGGCGACGGCGTCCGGTTCCGGCGACGAACGCGGCTCCCATGGAAAGTGCGATGCCTGCACCGCCGAGCGCCCAGGCGGTGGCGGCGTCGGTGCCGGTTTCGGCAAGCTGGCCGCTGCCAGTGGTGCTGCCGGGTCCACCGTGGTTCGTGTTGTCCGCCGGCTTGGCACCGCCATCAGGCTTGGTCTGGTTGCCGGTGCCGGTGCCGGTGCCGCCGTCGGGCTTGTTGCCGGTGTCCGGCTTTGGGGTGCCTCCGTCTGGCGCGGGCGTCTGGGCGGAACCCGCGGCGGTCACCTTGGACGCGTGGCTCACGTCCTCGGAGTGCACCGAGCCTTCACCCCACCCGTTCTGGCCGCTCGTGTGCAGGGAGATGTCGTGCGGGGAGGTCTTGGCGTCGAACTTCAGCCTGAGCTTGAGGTCGAAGGTTTCGTTCTTCTCGATGTCCACGGTGGCCAGCTCGTGGACCCAGACCTCCTCCGATCCGTCGGACAGGACCGGGTGCCAGGCCCAGACGCCCTTGGTGTCGGGAGCGTAGACCTCGAGCTTGATGTCGCCTTCCTTGAAGAAGCCGTCCTTCACCCAGAGGGCCAGGTCGAGCTGGTAGTCGTCGATCGCGGCATGCCCGGAGTTGTCGACGTGCAGCGAGAAATCGCTCCAGTCCGCGCCCGCCTTGAAGCCGGCCTGGGGCAGCCCCGTCAGGCCGAGCTTAGGACCGGTGAAGACGGGTACTTCCTGGCCGCCGCCCTCATTGGGCTTGGCTTCGCCGACTCGGCTGTCGAAGAAGGAGTAGCGGGAGACGACCTGACCGCCATCGTCCGTACCTTCGCCGCCGACGGAGATTTCGATCGGTGCGGCAGGGGTGTCGGCGGTGAAGCGGATCCGGAAGTCCACGGAGTAGGCCTGGCCCGGGGCGACGGACTTCTTGTCGGAGTCGATCTCGTAGTAGTTGCTGCCGCGGTCGAGCCGCAGGGTCGTGCGCTTCCACGTGCCGTCAGCCTGGCGGATCTCGGCCTGGAGGTGCTTGGCCTGGACGATGCCGTCGTACTGGGAGACGGTGACAGCGGCCACGAAGTCGTCGACCGGGAGTCCGCCCCGGTTGTCGACGTTCACCGTCAGATTCGTCCAGTCTCCACCGGGGGTGAAGCTCTTCGGAACCCCGGTCAGGGACACCGCAGGCCCGTTGTTGCGGTACCGCGGGCTCGCCACGGTCTGCTTCGCTTCCCCTGAACCCGCAGAAGGCGCCACCCTCTGTCCTGCCGGCGCCGCCTGCGGAGCGTCGTTTCGCGAACCGGACTGCGCGGTGTCCTGCGGATCGGTCTGCGGTGCCGTGTCCGGAACCGAAACGGCCGGCTTGTCCTGGGCCATGGCGGGTACTGCCAACGCCGTCGGCCCCACCACAGCAGCGGCCGCCACGACGGCCATGCGCTTGAGCTTCATGTCTTGGACCCCCTTGATGATTCCCGAATGCGATGACACATCCGGCCCACCCCAACATCTTTTTGAACTTGATCAGGTTAAGTGCTCAGTCCCCTTCGCAGTCGGGGAGAAAGTCACGAACCGGCATCGATCGCATCCGGGGGATGGCGCCCTCAAAGGTCACCGAGCCCAGGCGCGACCGAGACTTCATTCTCGGTGAAAACGAGTCCACCCAGGGCATCCCTGGCATACATCTCTCCAGCTGGATGCCCTCCTGGCGCGCGTGGTGATCGGGGAGCGGGTCCATGGGCGGGGGACACTGGCCGGTGGTCGCCTGGGTTCGCCGCGCAGGAATGGGCGGCGGGTCTGGATAGTGATCCGCAACTAGTCGATCATGCAGAAGAGTTGCGGATGCAACGCGCATGGCGACCACGGTCGTGGCACCTGGTGACCTGCTGCCGGACGAGCTCGGTCCGTTCCAGACCGCCCACAAGCGATTGATGCGGTGGGCCGTGGACGGCACGTGGGAACGGATTCTCGCCGCTGTTCTGCCAGCCGCCCATGCCGGCGATGACATCGGCTGGATGGTGTCGGTGGACTCCACCATCTACCGGGCCCACCAGCACGCAGCCGGAGCCAGGAGGCAGGTGACGCCCCAGCGTTCGAGGCCGTCATGGCTGGCATCCGCGTTCCGCGACCAAGTCGGTCACCGTCGACGGCGAGGCAGCGCCGGCGGTCGCCCGCCGACCTTCGACGCCGAGGCGTACAAGCCGCGCAACGGGGTCGAACGATGAGTCAACCGGCTCAAGCAATGGCGCGGTCTGGCCATGCGGACGGACAAGCTCGCCATCGCCTACCAGGCCGCACTCCGCCTCGCCGGCATCCTCATGTGGATCCGAGGATCCTGAACGCCGGCCTGAGGCGGCTGCGCCTTCCCCGTCTACATGCCTCGCGGTGGGCCGTAGTCGGCCCACGCACCTTCCCTGCTCAGTACGGCGATCCCGTCGGGCACGCCATGGACCTGTGGCGCCAAAAAGATCATGTGCTCCTGATCGTGCCCGCGAGGGGGATGAGGCCCTCGGCCGTGCCGAAGGTGATCTCCGGAAGGCCGAGGATGACACGGGGATCGACAGGGGACTCCACACCCACCCTCACCCGCTCCTCCTGCGACCACAGCTGGGACGTACGCCGCATCCATTGCGCCGAGGTCATGCCAACCATCGCTCGGACGGTCCAGGTAGAGGTGATGGTTGATCTGGCGGGCCCCGTACGCATCAGCGATCGCCTTGTAGTCCGCAGGCAGCGACCGTCCGAGCTCGCCTTCCAGGCGCAGCCAGGCCGCGGGGGTGGCGCCGTCGGCCTGCGGGTGGCCGAGCATGTCGATAGCGGCCTGCACGTAGTCGGTCACGGCGCCTCAAGAAAGGGGAGAAGGTGCAGGGCGCCCCATCATTCGACGCCTCTTGCGTCGTCCGGCTGCCAGGGTCTGGAAGGCAGGCATCTCATCGTGCACTCGTCGGGTGCGGTGCTGACCAGGAGGCAGAACCTAGTGCTGCTCCGCAGAAGTTCATGGAGAGGTTTTGATCAGGCGGCCTTGAGGGGGGGGTGCCTTCGTAGGTCCATCGGTAGGGCTTGGCGGTCTCGTTGTGCCCGATGACGTATGCCTCCAGCTTCTAGATCAGGTCGCCCCGGCTGGGGAAGTTGCCGTGCCGCAGGGCCCGGCGGGTCAGGGCGGAGAAGAACAGTTGGTGTGCTTGGCGGTGTGGGAGGAGCCGTTGTCGAGCATGACGTGGATCTCCTTGACAGGAGCGATCGCCCGGTCGAGTCGCTCCAGGAAGGCGGTGAAGGCCGCCGCGTTGTTGCGGGCGATCACCTCTGTGAGGACCTCACCGGTGCGCACGTCGAGAGCGGCGATGAGGGAGACGGTGCCGTGACGCCGGTACGCGAACTCCTGCCGGGCGGTTTACCGGGGCGTGCTGGACGACCGGGATGGCAGCGTGAACGGGCGGCGATGATCGGGGTCTTCTCGTCGATGGAGAGCACCACCGTTCCCTGCGGTGGATCGAGGTAGAGGGCGCACACCGCGGACGCTCGCAGCCAGAAGTCGGGGGTGTCCGGCGGGTGAGCCGGCCACGGACCTTGTGCGGGTTCAGGTCCAGACCGGCCAGGAGCCTGCCGACCTGGGAGGTGGAGAGCGACACGAAGCAGGCGCTGGCCACGTGCTGGGCGACGGCCCGGTGCGACCAGGTCGCCTCCGGGTGCGGCGGCTGTGGTCATGATCGCTATGCGGACCTCGGGCCCGTAGATCTTCGGCCGCCCCGACCGTTCGGCGTCCCGCAAGCCGTCCGGGCCCAGTGCGGCGATCCGCGCAGGATTCGCCTACGTGGCACCCGAGTTGCCCGGCGAGCAGAGCCTGCCGCTGTGCCGACTGCGTTTCACCGGCGTACTACATACCTGGGGCTTCGCCCTCTATCTGGCCAGCAACGACAGCTACCGGGACAACATCCTGTCCAGCGGACTGCCGGCCGGCTCCCCGGAGGAAGCCCTCGACTGCGCAGGCGACCTCTACCTCAACGCTCTCGCGCCGGCCATCCGGGTGCCGGCAGGACTCAGAAGGGCCAGTTGTATCTGCGGGGTCTGCTGCTGGACGGCCGGCGCAAGTCGATGCAGCCGATGGCCGAACGTCTATGGGGCTGACCATCAGCGGTTGCGGCAGTTCATGGCCGGTGCCCCGGTACCCGGTAGCCACCGTCCGCGATCACCGTCGTCCGGCCGACGGCTACGACGGGGCGGGTGCCGGCGTCGAGGACGACGTGGCGGTTGGTGGAGTAACGGTGATCCCTCGACCGCTCGGCGATGGCATCGCCGCGGTTGGGGACCAGGGCACGGGCGCTGGTGTGCGAGTGCCTGCGGCGTCCGGGCGGCTGGAGACAGGGTGCCCGAGGGGACGATCGACCTGCGGTTCACGGGAGAGGGCGTGGCTCCGGGCCGAGTGAACGTCGCCTACGGCCTCTGTCCGTCCTGGAGAGGCGGTGACCCGGCCACCCGCGCGGTCCTCCCGGCATCCCGGTACGCAGCCGCTGGGGCGCGCAGGAGGCGGTGATCCAGGTCGATCCGCAGAATCCCGCAGCCGCCCGCGGGCGCGCGGCCCGCAGGATGCACTCCGAGCGGGCAACCGCACAGCAACGACGCCGCGGGCTTCGACGGGTACATCCGGGACCTGCGTGAGCACCGTCTCGGCCACCCCCGTTGAGCAGGTGCGGCCACGGCGGGCTCCGGCCGGTGCTGCCACCGGAAACGGGTTCACCGGTACGTGGACCGGCCCCGCTTCAGCGCCACACAGCCGGTGCCGGTCACGCTGCGGGCGGCGGGTGTGCCGCCCGCCGCCCGTCTGCGTGAGGATGCCCGATGACCGAGCCCGTCGCGTTCCCCGAGGACCGCACCTGCCCCTACCACCCGCCGGCCGCCTACGACCCGCTCCGGGGCGGCGCCCCCCTCAAGCGGGTGACGTTCTTCGACGGCCGTTCGGTGTGGGCGGTGACCGGACACGCCGCCGCGAGGGCGCTGCTGGGGGACGCGCGGCTGTCCAGTGACAGCGAGAACGAGGCGTTCCCCGTGCCCTCCGAGCGCTACGTCGGGCTGCTGCGCCGACGCACGCCGCTGCTGGGCGTCGACGACCCCGAGCACAACCGCCAGCGCCGGCTCCTGATCCCGGGCTTCACGCTCAAGCGCACCCACGCGATGCGTCCGCGGATCCAGGAGATCGTCGACCAGCTGATCGACGACATGATCGCCAGGGGCCCGAAGGTGGAACTGGTGGGCGAATTCGCCCTGCCGATGCCGTCGAAGGTCATCTGCTCGATGCTCGGCGTGCCGTACGCGGACCACTCCTTCTTCGAGGAGCAGTCGCGCCGGCTGCTGCGCGGCCCCGAGCTGTCCGATGTGGAGGACGCGAGGGACCGGCTGGAGGACTACCTGCGGGCACTGATCGAGGCCAAGCAGGCGGAGCCGGGCGAGGGCATGCTCGACGACATCATCCGTGAGCAGACCGCCGTGGGCGAGTTCGACGCCGGGGAACTGGCGGGGCTGGCGTTCATCCTGCTCATCGCCGGCCACGAGACCACGGCCAACATGGTCTCGCTGGGCGCCTACACCCTGCTGGAGCACCCCGAGCGGCTGGCCGAGCTGCGGGCGGACCCCTCGCTCGTACCGACGGCCGTCGAGGAGCTGATGAGGTACCTGTCGATCGTCGAAGGCATGCTGCGCGTCGCCCGCGAGGACATCGAGATCGCGGGGGAGACGATCCGCAAGGACGACGGCGTGGTCTTCTCCCTCTCCCTCGTCAACCGCGACGAGAGCGTCTACCCCCACCCCGACGTGCTCGACTGGCAGCGCTCGGCGCGCCACCACATCGGATTCGGCTTCGGCATCCACCAGTGCCTCGGGCAGAACCTGGCCCGCGCGGAGATGGAGATCGCCCTGGGCACCCTGATCACCCGGCTTCCCGGGCTCCGGCTGGACGCTCCCGCGCAGGAGATCCCGTTCAAGCCGGGCGACACCATCCAGGGCATCGTCCAGCTCCCCGTGGCCTGGTGAGAGCCGTGCGTCCCGTCCACATCGCGATCGACACCGGCCGCTGCATCGGAGCGGGCCAGTGCGCCCTGACGGCCCCGGACGTGTTCACCCAGGGCGACAGCGGATTCAGCGAGGTGCTGTCCGGCCGGGAGGACGGCAACGGCAACCCCCTGGTGCGCGAAGCCGCACGGGCCTGCCCGGTCGCGGCCATCGCGGTCCGCCCCCGCTGAGAACGGCCTCCTCCCACGCACGGCGTACGCGGACGAGCGGCCCCCGGACCGGTACGTGGGCACGGCAACTGTCCGTGACGGCGGCCATCTTCGGAACGCACGCCGTGGGAGGCCGCACCCACCCGTCGCCTCGTGCACAAGTCGCTGGCCCGCCCCGCCCCGCCCCGCCCCGGCCGCCGGCTCCGCGGGGATCGCGGCCATGGCCGCCGACATGACGGGAGCACCCGCACAGGTGCCCTCCGCCGCGGAGCCCTCACTGGCGCTCCGCCTGGACGGCGCGACCCGCACCGACGCGCGCACCGCCTCGTGGGACGACACGCCTGAGCTACCACCCCGACACCGGCCCGTCCTTGCGAACCGGTCCCACGCCACCCGTAGGCTCGTAACCCCGGTTCTCCGGGAATCAACCCGGGCGGATACTGCCGTGATCCGGGTGATGGAGGAGTCCAGCCTGGTCGAGCGGCGGGGCGACGCGTCCGACAAGCGGGTCACGCTGGTGTGCCTGACCGAAGCCGGCGCCTCCTACGTCCGGACGCGGCGCCAGGCGGGCGTCCACGCGTTCGAGCAGTTGATCGGCGAGCGCACCGGCGACGAGCTCGAGGCGCTGGTGGCGGCCGGTCGGGTCGTGGCGCACGACGCCGGAATCGCGAAGCGCACCGTCCTGATCGAGAAGCCCGGCGCGTCGTCGCCGACCGCAAGTACGGGCGCGCGCATGCCCCGTCTCGCGCATGCCCCGTCTCGCGCAGTCCCGCCGCAGCCCGGCCACGACTCCGAGCGCGCTGACGGTGGCCACGGGCGGCCACTCATCGACCAGGTGCCGCCGGCCGAGGCGGGTTCCCGGGCGGGGCGAGGGAGGCGAGAGCGGACGTGGGCTTCTCCTGACGGGTGCGTAGACGAGCCGACGAGCCTTACGGGCCAGAAGCTACCCATGCTTGTCACGGCATGCAATACAGCTGCGAAAATTTTCTGCAACCACGTCATTCACCTGGTGCAAGCCGACGGTTGGTCCAAGGCTGCTCGCGCTGCGGCAGGTGCGGTCACTCCGCCCCGGCTGCCTCGGAGGCGCAGATGTCCTCCGGGCGATTCGAGCCGCTGACCTGCAGATACGGCAGTCGCCGAGGCCGACGCCATCGGGTCCGGGGGCGTCGAGGCGACGCGCCCGGACCGGGATGCCCGGCCGGCGCGCGAGCGAAGCCGACGCGATCGACCTCAACGCAACCATTGACATCGCTCATCAAGAGGCAACACAGTTCAACTTCTTCCAACATGCCGTTCGATGAAAGGAGTTACGAGTCTCCCGCCGCGGAGTCCGTCGCGGTGGCCGCTGTTCCCTCTCCCGCGCCCCTTGGCACAGGCACCCCGAGGGTCGTGAGGAACCCCCTCGATGCCCGTGCTGCTCGTCGTCCCGATCCTTCCGGCCCCGCGATGGCGGACGCGAAGCAGCGGCGGCAGAACGCGAGCGCCCGCGTCCACGGCTCAGGTGACCTCGTCCGGCCAGAGGCACCCCGGCCGTGCTTCGGCATGGAAGCGATCGGAGGCGGTCGCACCGCACTCACGCTGACAGGGCTCCGGAGGCGCCCCGCCGCCCGGTCGGGTGACTTCCGGGACAACGTGATCGGCGGCATGCGCGAAAGCGCGTGGCCCGGACCGCCGACAGCCGCCGGGACTGCTCTGGCCCGGCATGTTCCACGCCGCCACGGACGGGCGGTCGACACTGGCCGCCCCCGAATGAAACACCCCCCCACTGGAGAGGACCAATCACACATGCGTCGACTCGCCTGTGTACTGTCCGCCGTGCTCGCAACAGCCGGCACCGCGATCGCCATCCCCAGCACTCCTGCGATGGCGGGGTCGCTGGCAGGGCCCTACGTATTCGAGATCGAGAACATGTCGCTGACCAATTTCGCGACAGAAACCGTGAACCACACCTGGAACGGCACATCGGTCGACAACGTCACCTATGCCCGGGGCACCTCAGGGCAGACGAGCACCGCCAGAACAACCTTCAGTGGCGCTGACGGAGACTACGACCTCATCACGCGCTACAACGGCAATGTGGCGAACGGAGTGACCTACAAGCTCTCCGTGAACTCCAACCCCGTGGATTCCTGGGCCACGTCCCAGCGGTACGGCCGTGACTACACCGACCCGATGAGCATCGACACGCGTACGTCGAGCAAAGTGGCGCTCAAGGCCGGTGACACCATCGAGCTGACGGCCACGTCCACCGGCGAGGTGCCGCGCGTCGACAGGATCACGGTCCAGAGATACGTGGGGGCGCCCACCAGCACCCTGACCCTGAATTCTCCGAACGCGACACTGAACGACGGCTTCAAATGGGGCAAGGACCGGGCCCTGGGCATGACGTTCTACCCGGGGAACCCGATGATGGGGCACGAACCCGAGTGGTGGCGCCTCAAGAATTCCACGCACACGACGGTGCAGCCCGGCTACTGGGGCGCTTACACCAACCGGGAGTCCTACTACAACCGCGACATCTCCCACCAGTCGGACGGCGCGCACGCGCTCGGCCTGGACGCCGAGACGTTCAACATGGTGAAGACGTTCGCCGCCGATGCCGACGATCCGGGTCAGAACGGCTGGCCGCTGTGGGCGCACAGCCCCTACGGAGCCATGTACTACATCGATGGCACCGGATTCCGGGAACTGCCGTCGCCGTTCAACCTGATGGCCAAGGCTTACAAGCAGTACCAGTGGACCGGGAACTCGGACTGGATCAACGATCCGACGCTTTCCGCGTACTACGATTCGACGATGGGGTCCTTCCTGGACGGCCACGAGGTGAAGTGGAACGACGCCGACCCGGCCCGCGAGCAGCCGGTTTCGAAGAAGCAGCCGGGGGAGTACACGGCGACCTACTTCGAGTTCCCGAACGAGAACCTCGTCTCCGCGGGCGATTCGCTCGGGTACCAGTACCAGTCGATGCTGGCCTATTCGGAGATCCTGAAGGCGAAGGGTGACAACGCCAACAGCACGAAGTGGGCCGATCGCGCGCAGCGGGTGCGTGACCAGTTCGAGAAGAACTGGTGGGACGCCTCGAACAACCGCTACATGCGTGGCAAGAACGCCGCCGGCACGGGATACAGCAGTTGGGGGCACGAAGCCAGCTTCCTGATGATGCTGACCGGGCTGGGCGACCACGGCCCCAGGACCGAGAGCTACCTCGACTTCATCGCCGCCAACGATGACGATCTCAACGTCGAGGCGACCTCCTACCTGCCGGAGATGTACTACCAGTACAACCGGTCCGCGGAGGGCTGGGCGTGGCTCAAGAAGCTCATGACCGGCAAGAACACCTACCCGGAGATCTCGTTCCTGGCGGTCAGCAGCGTCATCGACGGCATGATGGGAGTGCAGCCGGACGCCCCGAAGGACAAGGTGGCCACCATCTCGCGGCTGACGTCCGAGACGCCGTGGGCGGAGGTCGACCACATCAAGGTCGGTGACAACGACCTGAAGCTCAAGCACACCGGTACGACCGGTTCCACACTGACCAACAACTCCGGTGGCACCGTCAACTGGGAAGCCCAGTTCTACGGCACCCCCGCCAGCATCACCGTGAACGGCACCGCGTACACGCCGCAGACCAAGTCGCTGTACGGCAAGACCGTGTCCTACGTGACCGTGCCGGTGGCCGGGGGCGCGACGGTGACCGCGACCGCCGGGACCTCGGAGGTCGACACCGAGGCCCCCACGGCGCCGGCCGACCTCGCATCGAGCAACGTGACGTCGAACAGCGTGGACCTGAAGTGGACGGCCTCGACCGACAACGTCGGCGTGACCGGCTACAACATCTACCGCGGCACCACGCTCGTCGGCTCGTCGACGGGTACGAGCTTCACCGCGACGGGGCTGTCGGCCTCGACGCCCTACACGTTCACGGTGAAGGCGGTTGACGCCGCCGGGAATTCCTCCGGGGCCGGAAGTGCCGTCGACGTCACCACCGCCACCAGCGGAAACGGACAGACGGCCGATCTGAGCGATCTCACCTGGAGCGACGCGAGAAGCGACTTCGGTACCGTTCAGAAGGACAAGAGCGTCGACTCGAACCCCATCAAGCTGAACGGCACCGCGTACGCGAAGGGCATCGGCACGCACGCGAACAGCACGATCACCTACTCCCTGAACGGCGGCTACTCGCGGTTCCGGTCGGACATCGGTGTCGATGACGAGGTCGCGGCGAACGCGACGGTCAAGTTCGAGGTGTGGGGTGACGGCGTCAAGCTGTACGAGAGCCCGTCGGTGATGACGCCGTCGAGCGCCACGCAGTCCGTCGACGTCAGCGTTGCCGGTGTGAAGTCGCTGGTGCTGAAGGTGACGGACGCGGGTGACGGCATCAACAGCGACCACGCCGACTGGGCCGGCGCCAAGCTCATCGGGAACCCGCAGGCGCCGACGGCCCTGAGCGACCTGAACTGGACGGGTACGCCCACGGCCGGATCGGGCACCGTTCAGAAGGACAAGAGCGTCGACTCGAACCCCATCAAGCTGAACGGCACCGCGTACGCGAAGGGCATCGGCACGCACGCGAACAGCACGATCACCTACTCCCTGAACGGCGGCTACTCGCGGTTCCGGTCGGACATCGGTGTCGATGACGAGGTCGCGGCGAACGCGACGGTCAAGTTCGAGGTGTGGGGTGACGGCGTCAAGCTGTACGAGAGCCCGTCGGTGATGACGCCGTCGAGCGCCACGCAGTCCGTCGACGTCAGCGTTGCCGGTGTGAAGTCGCTGGTGCTGAAGGTGACGGACGCGGGTGACGGCATCAACAGCGACCACGCCGACTGGGCCGACGCCAAGCTGGTGCGGTAGCACCGACCCCCGGCCGACGGGAACCCTCCAGGTGACCCGTCGGCTCGGGGCCAGGGCACGCGCAACTCCGCAGTCGGGCGCGGGTGCCGCCCTGGGCCGTGGTTCGAACATGGCTGGATGCCCTTGACCCGCGTCGTGGTGATCTCGGCGTGGGGTGAGGGCGTCTTCTTTTGGACACAAGCGGATGGAATCGGATGGCTGGATCCCGTTCGGCGCGGGACGGTTCCCGTGGCGGTACCACGAGCGGCCCATCGCCCCTGACGGCTGAGGGACGGCGGCACTCCGCGTCGGCCGGTGTCCGCTGTCCACGGCCCGGAACGCTTTGCGATCACGGTCGATGTCCGGTGCTACGGGCTGGTGACGTACGACGCGGACACGGACGAGGACGCCCTGGGGCGCCGCGCCGCGAAGGAACAGCCGGCGAAGGACCGGCCGGCGAAGGACCGGGCTGCCGAGGACGTGGCCGCCGAGGGGTGTGCCGCGCAGGAGTCGGAGCCGCTCTCCACGCCCACCCCGTGACGAAACGGTCACATTCCCGTCATTCTCCGCGCACGTAGGCCGCGGAGGGTGGGGGGAGACCGGTACGCACGCGGCAGGTGAGGAGAACGAGATGAACAAGGGTGCGCGGCACGCGGCCGTCACCGCGGTCGTCGGCCTGGCGGCCGGGGCCCTGTCCGCCTGGATCGCGGTCGCGGGCGACGGGGACGGGCTGAACGTGACCGCGGCGAGTCGCTTCGCCTCCGGGTACGTGCCGTACGCGGCCGTCGTACTGCTGGTCTCGGCCACGGCACCGACGGCGGTGCACGCCGTCCTGCGCGCCGTGCTCTCCCAGCTGATCATGGTCTGGGGCTACTACACGTGGGGTCCGATGATCACCTTCGAGCGCACCCCCACGCAAGCCGCGCACTACGCGCGCGAGTGGGCCGCCGTCGCCGTCACGGCCGTCCCGGCGGCGGCCCTGGGCACGTACGCCCTGGCCCGCGGAGCCCGGCGGCTCGTCACGCCGCGCGCGGGCCGGGCCGGCGCGGTCAGCTAGGGAGTGTTCGGCGCCGGGTCCCTGGGCCGCCGCGTATGCGGGCGGTCGCCGGCTTCCGGCGGCGCACCCCGCGGGCGTCCCTGCTGCACGCGGAGTGTTCGTGCGGCTGGACGGGCCCGGAGCGCAGTCTCGGCTGGGAGCTGATCGAGGGAGAACGCCTGGAGGTGGCGGGGGATGGACAGGCGTCCGACTGCGAGCGGGACTGGGACGGCCACACCGTCCGGGTCGAGGCGAGCACCGTCCCGCTCCCGGAATCGGTGACGATCGCAGACGCGTGCCGTACCGGCCGTGGCCGGCCCCGGTTACAGCCTGTACGCCCGGCGCGCAGGCCCGCACCGAGGGGGACCGGTCGGTGCGCGCGGAGGCGTTCGACGCGATGGCGTCCCGGCCGGTGGGACCTCGCGGCCGCCGTACCTCCACCTGCGTCCGCGGTGACGACGACGGCCATCATCAGGACCAGCGCATCCCGACCTCGGACAGGGTCCCGCTTCGCCGCTGAACGTCCCGGTGCTCTCAGGGTTCGCCGTCTTCGCCCCCGGTTTCCGGGCTGCTTTGATCGTCCTGGTGATTCCGGCGATTCCGGCGGTTCTCGCGATCGGCCTCGTCGAGCTCTCGCATGCGGCGCTCGACGCCTTCCTTCAGGCTCTCCTGCTCCGGAGGCTCGGGCTTGGCCCCGGGCCGCTGGATCATCTCGCGCAGGCGATCCGCGCGCTCCTTGCGTTGCTGGGCGTCCTCACTCACGACGGCCTCCCTGGCAGGCGGGCCGAGGGCCGTCGGGGAACGATCGTCCTTCTCACTTCGCCTTCTTCCCCTTGGCCTTGTCCTTGGCCTTGAAGGCCTTCGCCGCCGGGTTCGCCCCCTTCAGCCGCTCGATCTGGGCGCGCCAATCGTCGGCCCGGGCGCCGGTGGATTCCTTGACGTGGGCCGTGAGGGTACGCGCGGCCAGGAAGGGCTTGGAGGAAGGGCCGCTGGCGGCCAGGCGGCTGACGGTCTTGGTCTGGGCGTCGATGGCCTCGCGGATGCTGCCGCTGCCCGACAGTTTGCCGAGTCTGCGGAACGTCGGCTCCTTGCCCTCGAACCAGGTCTGCTGCCACCACTCGCCCGTGGCCGCGTCCTCCCAGCTGATGTATCCGCCGCGCAGGATCGTCCGGGGCGCCGCGATGTGTCCGCCGAAGCTGTAGCGCGTGCCCGGGACGGTGACCGGATCGTAGAAGTGCGGGGTGAAGAAGTCGGAGACGAGCAGCCCGTTGACGGTGTAGCCGAACTCATCGGCCTCCGAGGGGTCGGCGACCTCGACGAGGAACCGGGCCTGTCCCTGCTCGGGGTGGGGAGACTTGCCGGACACCAGGCGGTTCCCGAACGGGTCGGCCAGCATTTCCAGCATCTCGTGGCTGGCGGTCAGCGACCAGCTGTCGCTGAACTCGATCAGGGAGAAGGGCTGGCCGTTCTCGTCCGTGTGGTACCCCGCCGCGTCAGGTACGTCGTCGACCACGATCAGCGGCCAGTACCCGACGGGAACGTCCTCCAGCCTGTCGAAGGCGTCCACCGTCGCGTTCACTTGCCACAGTGGTCCGAAGTCGCGAGTCGCCTGTTTCTGGAGCGCGGCGGCGACCCGGGTGATCTGTGAGGGGTTGATCTTGTTGATCTTGGTCTCGGACACGAGCGCGAGCTGGTTGATGAGCATGGTCGCGGCTGACCTTCCGTTTCGGGACAGCGGCGGCTCGGAACCACTCCGGCTCCCCACGGCCGCCAGTCTCGTCGAGCTTCACAGAGCGGCGGCCCGATGATGCGCGCACACGTCCGAACGCGGGGAGATTCTAGTCGAATGGCGGTTTACGAAAAGCGGTCCGCTCACGCGGGCGACCCCGTACCGGGTTGCCGCCCCCGCCCGCCACACCGCCGCGGGCTGTCGCGGCCCGGACGGCCGAATAGTCCCGGCAGGGTGATGCCGACTCCGGCTGTCATCGCGGCCCCCGCGGCGCGGTGTGGCGCCATTGCGGCCGTCAAAGTGCCGTCTGGCTCGGCCCACCTGCCCGGCACCCGTTCGAAAGGGGGCCGGGCAGGCGGACCCCAGGGCGAGACGTCATGGCAGAGCCTGCGCTCCGAACCCGTTCGCCCGCAGCGGTCCTGGCTCCTCGTACGGCCCATGCCGCGCTGCGGACCGTGCCCGGACACCGGATGCTGGGCGCGACCCCTGATCTGCCCGCGAGTGACCTAGGAGGCACGGTGACACCTCTGGCACGGATTCCACTGGATGGCGGGGGCTCTGTACTGGTGGAGACGACAGCCGGCATCGAGGAGCCGGTGAAAGCAGGCCGCATCGGGGACGCCGTGCGTGAGGTACCGCAGACCTTGCAGGAAGCTCTGGAGCCGGTCACCCGGGTCGCGCAGGTGGCCCTCGACCAGCTGCGCAAGGCCCGGCCCGACCAGATCACCATCGAGTTCGGCGTGGACCTCGCCGTCGAAGCCGGCGCGGTGATCACCAAGAGCAGGGCGAACTGTCATCTGCAGGTGTCGGCGTCCTGGCAGAACGACGATGGCTAGCACCGGGAAAGGGGGCGGAGGGCGGCACGCCGTCCGACCTGCAGGCAGCGGTGGCGCAGATCCTCGGCGCGGGACGGGCAGGTGGCGGGTGCGGGCTTCCTGGTGGCCGAGGACGTACTGGTCACGTGTGCGCACGTGGTTCGGGCGGCCGGATCCGGTGCGGGCGACCCGGTGTGGGCGACCTTCCCTCATGTGGCCGGTGCGGACGGGCTGGAGGGACGCGTAGAGGAGTGGCGTGCACCCGAGGCCGAGGACGTGGCCTTCGTCCGGCTGCGGGAAACGCCACGGAGTACACGGGTGCTGTCACTGGGTTCCGCAGAAGGACGCGGCGGTCACCCTGTTCGGTCGTTCGGCTTTCCGGCCCAGGCAAGCAATCGCTGCTGCGGCCGCCCGCAAGCTGGCGAGCGAGCCCCACTACCAGCGGGTCCTCCTGGTCATCGACCAGTTCGAAGAGCTCCTGGTGCAGGGCGCCGACGGCCGGCCGCAGGAGTTCCCGGCCCTGCTCGACGACATCACCACGGCAGCCGGCGAGCACGGCCCGCTCAGCGTGATCCTGGTCATGCGCGACGACTTCTACCACCGACTGGCAGCTCTTGTTCCGAAGCTGCCGGCAGCGGCGACGCCCGGTCTGCTCAACGTGACCGGCGAGCTGACCACGGAGGACCTCCACGACATCATCGTGGAGCCCGCCCGGGTCGTAGGACTCCACTTCCAGCCGGGTCTGCCCGAGCAGATCGTCAGCGATGTCCTGGCGAGCAGCCCCGATCGGAAGGAGACACTCCGGGCTCCGGTCACCGTGCTGCCGCTGCTGGAGTTGACGCTCGACCAGCTGTGGCGCAGGCGGAAGGACGGTTTCCTCACCCACGAGGCATACCGACGTATCGGAGGGGTTCTGCCGATGGGCCGAGGCGCTTGCCGAGCCGGGATATGCCGATGTGGTCGGCTGCGGCGAAACGGCGGGCGTCGATCCGCCCGTCGAAGAGGGGATGACCGCTGCGGGCGATGCCGACCAGCGGCCTCCGACCGTGTTGCAGAACCACAGGTCGTCCAGTCGTGACCCGCTCTGGCGGATCCGAGGGCGGTCCGTTCGACGGTACGGCGGGCGCGTTCGCCGTTTTCAGCTGTTCCTGTGCGGGGTCACGTGTAGTAGGTGTCGAACGAGGCGATCCAGAGCGCCGACAACGGCAGGACGGTCAGTTGGACGGCCGTGGTGGTCCAGCACCTTCCGAGGATCGCGGCGGAGGCGCTCCACCAGGCCGTCGTACGCAGCAGATCCACAACCCCGGCCTGATAGCCCCGCCCGCCGAGATCCATCATTCCGGGGTATCCCATCCACTCCTCGGTGAAGATTCCATCCGCGCCGAACACCAGGACCCCCGACACCAGCCACACGTCGGCCAGCAGCGCTGCCACGGCGAGTGTCCTGTCGAAGCGGAGGTACGCGGGGGCTGGGAGCAACAGCCGGACGAGCGGACGCCCGTGGATCCGCGCCCACTCCTGCCCGCGGCTTCGCCACAGCACCGAGCAGGCGTACCCGAGACCGGCAAGAGCCACGGCCCAGCCGACCATGAAGAACAGACCGAAGAACAAGATCACAACGCCCATGCCCCACCAGATGCCCGCACATCCGGAGCGGTTCCCTCCGCCCATGACCAGTGCTCGGGCCACGTCCGAGAGGATCAACCCGAAGGCACGGAAGTGCCTGGAGCTCCGGACGGATGTGTTTCGGGGTCGACGGCCTGCGCCGGTCCTCATGACCGAGGTTGGGACACGCGCGGCCAATCGGCTCCGGCCGCTTGACGCCGTTCTGCGGCATGAGCCGGCCCGTCGACGCACTTGGAGGCTGGACCCGGGGCGGGTCCCGCCGGGCCCCGGCGGGTCCGCGGTTCACTCCGGACCTGGCCGCGCCGGTTCAGGGCGTGTCGCCCTCCCAGCGGAAGGGGCCGTCCGGGTCGGCTTCGGAAGGGCTGTACAGGGATCGGCCGCCGGGCCCGTACAGCCCGCGGTCGGTGATCAGGAGTACACCCTCCGCCCACTCCCGCAGGGACAGGCTGGTCACGTCAAGGAGCTGACCGTCCAGGGGGCCACCCGCCAGCCTCACGTACACCCGGCCCGGGGTGCGCCGGACCACGTGGCCCTCGTCGCCGCAGTACACCCGGTCATCAGTCGTGCTCATCCCGCTGCCTGCCCTTTCCCGTCCCGGGTCCACTGCCCGAGCATGAATCCCCGTACTCCGCTTCCGGTGGACGGCCGACAGGGGAACGCCAGACCACTTCGGGCCATCATCGCGTACCCGGGCGGGCTGGTGTGTTCGGGCCGCGTACTGGGAGGTGCAGGGCCGGTCTGGCGCGTGGGGGAGCCCGGACGTGGAGACAGGTCATGGGCGGGCCGAGTGGCCGGCCGCACCGCGTCGACAGCGGCCTGGGGCACCGCCGTCGGGCCCGGAGCCGGGCGGATGGCCGCCGCCCGGACATGTTCCTCGTGAGCGCCGAGGAGGCGTTCGGCTGCTTCGTTGCTGATCAGCAGGCCCGTGCTGAGGGAGGGTCTGCAGGAGGAAGCACCGAAGGAGTTCGGGGTCGGTGGACAGGTCCAGGGGATCGGTTGTCGGCTCACCGACGTACGTGGGTGCCGGCGCGGCGTGGGCCTCCACCTGTCCGGCGAGCTCGCGCAGCCCGTCGGACAGGGCTCGGGCCCGGCGGCGGTGCTCGGCGCACGGTTCGCTCTGGGGGGCGGACAGGAGCGCGGGGTCCCGCCCCGCTGAGGGTCGTAGCCGCGGGGACCGGCCCGGCGCGGGGTTGGGAGGACGGCGTCGGCCAGCGGTTCGAGGAGGGGTTCGCGGCGCCGGGCGTGCTCGGCGAGGTAGCGCACGGTTTCGTGGAAGACACCGGCGCGGTGCGCCCACTGCACCCTCGCGGCCTGGATGCCTAAGCGGCGGGAACGTGACTGCGTGCCCGCACCGGCCGTTCCCTGCGGGCGTCAGGGTGTGCAGAGCGGCATGCGCGTACTTCGATCCCGGTCACTTCGGTCCCTTGCACTCGTGGTCATTCCCTGCCGGCCGGCAGTTCGACGCACGCCCAGTGGCTTGCCGCAGATCGCCTCGGCGCGCGCGCCGTACTCGCCGAACGGACCCTGCTCCCCCTGGATCACCACCGCTCCGATCGTGCTGGTCAGGCTGCTGCCGTGCCCGCCCGGGCTCATCCGCTCCAGGGCGGTACGGCGCAGCGCGGTGAGGTCTTGCGCGGGCAGGTCGCCGCTCCCCGGGCCCAGTATTCGGTGCGCGCCGCGGTCACACATACTCGGCATGCCTGGTGTTCAGAACCGGTCGATGCGCAGAGCGGTGCAGTCAGGGCACCAGCCGATGTCGTCCGGGTATGCGGGGACGTACGCGTTCAGGCAGTCGCTGCATTCGGCGATCACGTCGAAGTCGGTGCCGCAGCAGAAGCACAGGTTGCGGCGTTCCGCGGGGGCCGCCGCGGTGCCTGCCCCCTCGACCGGCAGCGCGTGTTCGTGGCAGTCGTGGCACTCCTGTACGGTGCCGTCCAGTCCGAGGATCTCCTCGTGGTGGTGCTCGAGCGCGGATGTGAATCCCTGCTCCCAGAGCGCGCGGCAGAAGCGGCTGTCCAGCGGGTCGGCACCCTCACCGATCACCAGGGCCCACTGTTCGCAGACCGGGCACGTCGCGGTGCGCTCCTGGACGTCCTTCAGCTCGTCGGCCAGGCGCTCGACCCGTGTGGCCATGTAGCTCTTGATTCCGCGGACCTTCGTCCCGACCGCTTCCAGGTCACCGAAGACCGCGGCGGTCCCGGGGCCCGGCAGAGCGGGCAGCAACTCGTCGTAGACGAACGTGACGAGGAAGTCGAGGACCTGTGCGGCCGTAACCTCGACGGCGGGGGCGGGGGCTGTGAGTCCGTAGTGCTGCAGGCGGTTGCGCCACCTGGCGAGGACGGCCAGGCTCTTGGCGGGCTTGTCCCCGACGGCGACGCCGGCGATGTCCCGCAGCCGGCCGATGGCCCCGGCGGTGGTGCAACTGCCGAAGTCGCCGGCTTCGAACCGTTCGCGCTCGGCGGTCGACGAGGGGGCCGGTGTAGCCGCCGTCGGCCACACGAGGGTGATGTCACGGTGCAGGCGGCGCAGCCGGATCAGCAGGCCCGCCGCGCCGTCCCAGGTAGCGGATCGCGTCCAACAGCTGCCGGTGGCAGTAGCCTCCGGGCCGTCCACCCCGCCCCTGGAACCAGGCCGGCACCGGCAGCAACGGCCGGACGGCCACCCACACCGCGTCCGTCATGTCCGACGGATACCGGCGCACCCGGTCCGGATGGTCGGCCGCGTCGCCGTACGCATGCGCGAGGCAATCACACGACACGGCGGGCGAGTTGAAGTCAACGTGCCCGGGTACGTACAACAAAGACAACAGGGCCTCCGGGCCGGCAACAACCACTTACATGTCGGGATGCTTCGGCAGGGCGAGCCAGTCCGACCAGGAGATCTCGCGGCCGAGGAAGCGCGGCTGCTCGAACGGCCAGTCGGCGGCGATCCACTGCGGCACCAGCGCGTCGAGGGCCTGCTCGACCTTGCTGCCCACCAGCTCGTCCACCACCCACCAGGAGATCTCGCCGTCCGCGCCGGCCCTCTCCGGTGGGTCGATGTAGACACAGCCGAGCAGAGCTGTCTCCGCCGCGTCGAACAGCGCGTAGTTGAAGGACTGGTGCGCGGCGATCTCCTTCTCGTGCCGCAACAGGTCGGCCTGGTCGCCCTCGTAGGTCATGGTGGCCGCGGGCCAGCCCCAGGCCGGGCCGAAGATGGTCCACAGGCGCTCGCGCGAACCCATCACAGCCGGATAGTCGAGCGCGGTGTCCGCCTCCCGGATCGGCCGCAGGTGATGACCACCGCCCGGCAGCGATACCAGGACAGGGTGGACGAAGTCATCGGGAAGCCAGTTCATGGTGCCCGACCGTAGCAGCGCGCGGCCGTCGGCTTCCCCTTGATTTTCCCTGCATACCGCCAGGCCCTGCTCTCGTGCCGGGCAGGGCCCGCGATCACCCGATCGAGACTCCCGTTCGATCGACAGACTCCATGATCGGTATGGCAACGGCTTCTAAAGCGTCCTGGCTGAGGCTGGTCGTGGTCACGGACGACGTTCCCGGGCCGCGGAGCTGACCGGCCGCCACGCGCGCTCGGTCACGCCCGCTGTGTGATTGTGCGCGTCAGTTGCGGCTTGACCACGCTGGCTGGCCCTTGAGCCCGGTGGCTGGTCGGTAGGGCGGCGGGTGGATGATCCCGGCCAGGGATTTTCTCGGTTCTGTGATCTCCGCCAGGTTCCGCGCGATGTCCGTGCGGGCCGGGCACGCCGGACGGGACCCCGGGGACACCATAAATTTTGAGCATGTTCAAATATGGGTGTCCGGCGGCGGACCTGCCGTCCGGTCTCGGGGAAGCGGGTGCGTGGACATGGGGGTCAAGAGCATGAGGGCGAGGAAGAGGGGCAGAGGCGGTTTCGTCGCCGCGCTGATCGTGTCCGCGGCGGTGTTCGCGACGGCCTGTGCGAGTCCAGGGGCGGTCAACGTCGATGCGGACGACCTGCCCGGGACGTATCGCGACGGCAAGACGGGCGGGGAGATTCTGCTGGACGTCAACGGGCGGTTTTCCGCCAAGGGCATCTCGAAGAGCGACGCCATGGGGCGCGGAGGTACCGTCCCCGTCGACTTCGGCGGTACCTGGAGTGCCACCCCCTCGAACTTCGTGTACCTGGAGCCCGACGACGGCGGGGGCCGGGACATGGAGGACATCCAGCTCTGGACGGCGAGCGCGGGGAAGGTGTTCCTGCACCCGGACGTGGACGGACCGATAACGCTGAAGCTCATCAGGGTCACCAATCCCTGACCCGGGCGAACGGGCGATCTCCCTCGCCGCGCCCTGAACGGGTTCCATCTGGCTTTTGCCGTGCTGCGGTGTTCCGTGCGCTGCACCTGGTGGCAGTGCCGGCTGTCCCGAATCGAGCCTGGGGAAAGTCCGTGATCGACATGGCGTCCCTCCTCGGCCGCCTGGGCAGCGTCGCCGAACCGGCTGCGGATGTCCTGGTCCCGCTCGCCGCTCGCCGCACGGAACCCGGACCAGGACGACGACCATGCGGACCGGGCCCTGGCCGCGGTCGTACGCGTCCCGCCCGCACGGGCGCTTCCCCCTCTGGCAGCAGCCCTCGGACGGCGCCCGCGGGCCCTGGACTCTGCGGCCGGGCTCGGACACCCGGCCGACTGCGCCTTCCCCTTCGACACCGCCATGCCCGCGCTGGACTCCGTCTTCGCCCGTGCGGAACAGCACGCATGGTTCCGGTGGTCGGTGGCACGGGCCGCCCGCCACCTTGCACGCCGACCTGACGTCCGAAAAGCGCCGGGTACAGCCCGGAGAGCTCCCCCTCCTTTCCTTCTGGCGAGCGCATTCGGCGTCCACCTCGACGGCGCGGACAGGGCAGCCCTCGTCGCCCGCTACACATGACCCCCGGCCGGAGGGTGCAACCGGTGTGCCCGCTCCGGGTGCGCGGCACCGCCGACTCGGCGTCCCGGGCCGTCCGGCACGGCGTAGTCCTGGTCCACTCCGGCCTCGGCGAAGCGGGGCTCATGCACCGGGGTTGCCTGCGGCGGCGGTCGGGAGACGGAGGCCGAGTCCGCGGCCGAGCAATCGCTCGTGGCGCTGATCCCGATGCGATGGCCGCATCGAGTACACGTTGGGGCTTGACCAGCAGGCATGGGCGGCCCAGTTACGGAACGCAGCCCTCGCCTTGACGTCGTCCCCACCGGTGACCCCGGATGCTGACTGGCCGGGGCTGGGGGAATCGGAGTGGGGCTGCCCCGCCTGCGAAACCGCGGAAGATCGCCTCGACCTGCTTTCGCGGCGGCCACGTCCCTCCTCGTTCCGGGAGGTGGATCGGCGCGGTGCAGCTGATCGGCCGCCCCGTCTTCCCGAAGATGCCGGGCCCGGCCGTGGTCAACGGCATGCACATGCGTGCGGATTTGATACGGGTGCGCGAAGAAATCCGGCGAACAGCCGTTACGGAATATGTTACTCCGCTTGGGTGGTGGGCTTTCCGGGTGCGCCGGGTGGTGCGCCGGTGCGCGCGGATCGCCGGACCGTTGAGGTGGGCGGGTGGGTGCAGGGAGCACCGGTTGTCAGGGCCGCGGCGGCGGGATATGCGTGCAGCATGCAGGCGAGCGTGACGGTAATGTCCGCTTCCGGTAACCGGCCTGGGCGCGGGCTGCAGTGGGACGGGCGGCGGGTCGAGAGTGTGGCCCTCGGCTCACTCCGGGCCGGGAAACCGCAACGCCGCCACCACCTGTTTCGGCGGGTGGGGCGTGGTTCTTGAGGGAGCGTCACCCATGTCGTCTGTTTCTTCCTCCGTCCGCCGTATCGCCGCGACCGTTCTGGCCGCCGGAGCCGTCGTCGGCGCTGCCGC